>JALEPA010000274.1 GCA_022766515.1 Lachnospiraceae bacterium
CCTCTTTGGAGTATGCCGCTTTCTTTAACAGCCGTTCGTATTCTGTCCATTCATCTTCCGGCAATGCAGATGCAAAGTTTCCGCGAAGTGCTGTCAGGAAGTCCTGCAGATCTGCATTTCTCGGCAAACGATGCCCGGAAAGTCGCATGGTGCGCACAACCCATCTCACACATAATGCAGCGCCTTCACGCCCGGACTCCTGACATGCCTGTACAAGACGATAATGAAATTTATATCGATATCTTCTCTGCGCTGCCATGCCACCGATAAGCAGCAACGCTCCTCCCAAACCAAGTAATAACGGAATATTCCGTGTCCCGGTCGTCTCGCCCTTTTGGTCGGTATCATTCGAGGCAGTCTGTTTTTCCGATGTTGCGGTTGATGTTGGTGTTTGTGTCGGTGTCGCAGTTGGCATCGGAGTGAATGTCGCCTCTCGTTCCGGTTTCTCTGTCGGTATCTGCGTTTCCAACTGCTGCTCTATATTTTGCTGAATATCTCTCGCAGGCTTTAAGGTTGCTTTCAAGCCCTCAGCCTCACCCGTCTCCTGCGAGTCTCCCGGCGTAACCTCCCAAGGCGTCCATCCGGCATATTCCTGCAAAGTCTCTGTCCAGGCATGTGCGTCCGAATCCAGCACTTCCGCTGTATATTTTCCATCTTCATCCAGCTGAAAGGCATCCGGATCGATCCGATACCCCGATACATAACGCGCCGGAACATTGAGCTCGCGAAGCAGGATGGTAGCCGTTGTCGCATAATGTTCGCAAAAACCTTTCTTTTGTACAAAATAAAAATACTCTGCATAGTCTTTACCAGCCGGAACCGGATCAAGATCAGTACTGTACGAGGTATTCTCCCACAAAAGGTCGCGTACAATACCAATCACTCCCGAAATATTATCCTTAAAATCATATTCCGCTACATTTTCTCCATACCTACTGTGAAGCAGCTTTTCAAACAGCTTACAGCCACCGGCATTATTTAAACCATAGCGAGATAACGCATACAAATAATATTGTGACGCCAATGGCATATCTGACCAACTTGTTTCATCAAACTGTGCATCCTCCACAGAAAATACCTCTGTCTCCGAATCACTCAATTCTTCCTGAAACAGCTCTCCACCGCCGTTCTCCATCCAGTCAATGTACGATTTCAGCTTATTTTGCGATGCAAGATAAAATCCCATACTGTAAGAATTTTCTTTCTTTTGAAATCCCAGATCCTGATCGACCTGGACAGCAGACATCAGATGATTATGATAAACATCAAAAAAATACGGCATATATGCGATCTTCCCACTTTGAAATCCCTTCTCATATTGAATGGTCATCTCTCCATGATGTAAACTATTTTCCAAGCCTTGGCGTATTTCCGCCAAATACTTAGATTGCATCTTCGTCAAACTCTGCTCTGCTGTATCAGCATTCTCTAAAGATTGCCGGTATTGCGTTCCCAGCCACCCTTCTGACTGCCACAATCGCTCCAGCGCAATATCATCGTCCTGCTGCATAAAGGTTCTACTGCGATCCATTTCCAAATACGCATTTTCCCACAGATCTACCTCTTTGCCCTTGTATTGACCGTCAAAATCAGGATCTTCTGACTTCCACTGCCCATTTGTATAATAACTTCCGGTAAATCCGCGCAGATAGATCGCTGTGTTTGGCTTAAAATCTACCTGAACCTTCATGACCGTTTTATTGCGGTATTTGGGACTTTCGTTTGATAACCGTCCATTGTCATCCGTGCCAAGCGCACTCTTCATCCACATCACTGTGGCTGTCAACTTTTTGGTGATATATTTTTCTATTTTCTTCTGCTGCTCTTGAAATGCCGGTGCATAGACCATGACATCCGATTGTATTCGTGTCGTCACGAAATATGCCGTCGTCGTACACAGTGCCAAAATGCATAGACACGACAAAACCGCCACACGATGCCCCGCGCTGTCTTGTCGATGCTTTTCCTTCAAAATCCTTTTCTTTCCTTTTGCGCGGTGCACTTTTACCGTACACAGAAATGCCATCACTCCGTAACCCAACACCAATAAAGTGACCGCAAGGATATTCGGAGCCTTTCCAAACAACAATCCGACCGAAACCACTTCTCCCGTCGGCACCCAGGCTAAGCCAAAGATTCCCTTTCGTACGACAAGCAGTGCTGCCAAATAAACAATCCCGGCGCACGCCAAAAAAAGGAGCATATTTCCCATGATATGTGCTCCCTGAATACGCTCGATCTCCATCATAGGATTTCCGGTATATTTTATATACCGTTTATTTGCAAACCAAAGGATCATCTTCCAATCGTTTTGCAGCTTTTCGTAATGCAGCCAAACATAACTGCCACAGCACACGGCACAGATCACGGTTCCAGCCGCCACAACCACACGCCTCTTATTCAGGCAGATCACGGTAAATAGCAGGCACAAAACACCAAACCAAAGATAGACCGGGCTCCGTGTGATCCGATCCTCAAATATATTGACAATACCTAAGTACATGCCTACTGCCGTCAACCAAAGTCCCAGCCAGGCAAGTACCATATTCCATCCCTTTTTCATCCAACCCCTCATTTCCTATGCATATGTCACATCGCCATCTTCACGCAGTACATATTCCACCGATCTGCCATTCATCCGATAAATATCCAAATACTGCTCCCGCAGCGCATCGATCGATCCGTACACCGCTAAGGTATGACTCGTAAAATCCCGCACAAACGCATACAGTTCTTCCTCTTCGGTAATGACAGTTCTGCAAACCTTTCCTGTCGTTCCATCCAGATAGGCAAGATAATGTCCACGATCTTCTTCTAATAATTCACTCGAAACAGAATAAATTCTTTGGATATAATGCAGCCACTGTTCCTGCTGTCTGCGTCTTTCCTTTTTCCGGAAGTGGCGTTTTCTTTTCTTTTTCTTCTCTAGATGTTCCGTATCCTTTTGTTTCCAAAATGATTCCAGATATACCACTGTCGTCGGCAGCTGCTCTGACCGAAATTCATATACCATTAAGTCATCCTGCTTTGCCGACAGTTTCCAATGGATACTATGAATTCTGTCTCCCGGACGGTATTCCCGAATCTCCGAAATCTCCGGCGGATTTTTTTCTCCATACAGACTGACATCCACCTCACGATCCATCGAAACAATTCCATCAGCGCCATCCTGCAGCAAACCGATCGGTTCCTGCTCCGGCAGGATCGTAACCGTCTCCTTTTGTCTGGTCTTCTTTCTGCGCAGATGAAATCCCAAAATGCCAAAAAAGTCATAGCAGATCACTCTTTTGACCTGTATCTGTACCGCACCGGTGATCTGCGGCTGTAACTGCAGTTCCACCGTCTGCTTTGCGCATGACTGTTTCTGTTTGCGTCCCGGCACACTACAGCGGATCAATTCCTTCTGATGTGCCCCGGAAAGCACATATCTTACTTCCAACAGGACAAACATTTTATGAACCGGACTTTTGCCCCGGTTTTCTACTTCCAGCTTCACCGGAAGAACATCTCCCCGCTCACCATACTCTCGATCTGCCCTTAAGATCACACGAATCTTTCCCAAACGAAGCAAATGATTGATACACATCAAAATGACCAGCAAAAAAATCCATATCGTCAGATATAACATGCTCTCACTATGATAGATCATCGCAATATAAAACATTCCTGCTGTTCCCAGCAGTTCCATTAGTAATCCAAACATCCGCTACCCCTCTTTTATCGTAATTTACTTTGCTCTGCCGTTGACACGAGGCCCCTTGACATCATGAATGATCTCATTCAAAACATCTTCTGCCTTTGTCTTGGATGCTCTTGCCTTGGAGGACAACAGCAAACGGTGTGCCGCAACATCATAAAATACTTCCTGTACATCTTCCGGAAGCACATAATCTCTTCCGTTCAAAAAGGCGATCGCACGCGCAACCGATGCCAACGCTACACTTCCTCGCGGACTGACGCCAAGTTCTACCATCGGATGATTTCTCGTCTTCTGACACAATTCACAAATATAACGATATACCTCATCAGAAACATAAATCTCCGCTACCGCTTCCCGGCATGCCAGCAGCTGCTCCCGGCTCATCGGATGGACTTCTGTCGTATGCAAACGATCTTCCTGCTTTCCCTTGACAATCGCAATCTCGTCTTCCAGTTCCGGGTAACCCATACTGGTACAGATCATAAAGCGATCCAGCTGGCTCTCCGGCAGCATCTGTGTACCGACACTTCCTGCAGGGTTTTCTGTCGCAATCACGATAAACGGATCCGGCACTTTTCTTGTCACACCATCCACCGTCACATTGCCTTCTTCCATTACTTCCAGCAATGCCGACTGCGTCTTTGGTGAAGTACGATTGATCTCATCCCCCAAAAACAGATTACACGCCACCGCACCCGGCTGGTACTCAAATTCTCCCGTTTTCTTATTGTACAGCGAAAATCCCAACACATCCGATGGCATAACATCCGGCGTAAACTGCAATCTCTTACTGCAGAGAGACAATGCATTAGAAAAAGCAACCGCCATAGTTGTTTTTCCCACACCCGGTATATCCTCTAATAAAATATGACCGCCTGCCAAAATCGCGGCCATCACTTTTTTCACAACTTGTTCTTTTCCCACCACAATCTGATTCACATAAGCAAGAACTTCATTTACCTGCTCATAATACTGTTCCTTCATCCCCGAAAACCTCCCTGTTTCTTTTTCACTTTTCAAAAATCGGATGGCATAGCAAATATGCCATCCGATACACTGTAATCTGTATTCATCTCACCTGACGATCGACTTTTTCACAATCCATCCCTGCAAAAAATCTTTCCGTCATCATACTGCAGGCGAGAATTATTTATACAAAGGTCCATATGCCGCACATGCACGGAAATCCTGACCTTCTTTATCCATTCCAAATGCATTCCATGCAGATGGACGGAAAATATCCTCTTCAGGAACATTGTGCATGCAAACCGGAATACGAAGAATAGAAGCCAAAGTGATCAAGTCTGCTCCGATATGTCCGTAGCTGATCGCACCGTGATTTGCGCCCCAGTTGTTCATAACATCATACGCTGTCTTAAATGCGCCTTGTCCGGTTGTACGAGGTGCAAACCAGGTACATGGCCATGTATAGTCTGTGCGTTTCCACAATTTGTCACTTACTTCATCCGGAAGCTGTACCGTATAACCCTCGCAGATCTGAAGCACCGGACCCAGTCCCTTGACAAGGTTGAGACGGATCATAGTAACCGGCATCTCTGCTCTTGTCAGATAGCGGGAAGAAAATCCACCGCCACGAAAATAACCGGAATCAGCTGCGCACCACTCTGTCGCTTCAAGACATGCCTTAGCATCTTCGTCTGACATCTCCCAGAAAGGTTTCATCACACCGTTGCCATTTGCATCTTTTACCTCACCGCAAGCATCCAGACAAGCTGCACCGGAGTTGATCAGATGCAGGAATCCGCCTGCTTCTTTTGCAATTCCCTCAAGCTCATAACCTGTTGCCTTCTTAACGGCATCCGGACTCCAATAAGTACGAACATCCGCAAAGATCTGTGCTCTGCCCGTCAACAGTTTCATGAACAACATACCGATACCATTAAGCGTATCGTTCTCTGTTGCAAGAATATAAGGCTCTCTTGCACCGTTCCAGTCGAATGAAGAATTTAACAATGCCTCTGCAAAGTCTCCATTTGGATAAAAGTCTGTCCACTGTCTCTGTCCCTGGAAACCGGCTGCGATCGCATTATGACCTACTCGCTCTTCCTCGCGTCCTTCCGGAAGCTTATCATTACCATTCATCAGATCCTTGATAATGCACATCATCTTTACAACAAATTCCCAATCACGCTCTTTCTGCTCATCGCTTCTCTTAACGATCTCTGGATTTTTGTCATAACCTTCTTTACAATGAGATTTTGTCCATGACAATGCTTTTTCAAACTCTTCCTCGTCATAGATACCCTCTGACATACGACGGATGATCTCAACCTCATCAACAGACTCCACACGCATACCAAGATATTCTTCCATAAATGCAGGATCGATAATCGAACCGGCGATTCCCATTGTCACCGAACCGATCTGCAGATAACTCTTACCACGCATCGTTGCCGCTGCTACAGCAGCGCGTCCAAAGCGAAGGAGCTTCTTCTGAACATCTTCCGGAATATCTGTTGCATCTGCCTCCTGTACATCCTTGCCATAAATTCCAAATGCAGGAAGTCCTTTTTGTGCATGTGCTGCCAATACAGCTGCCAGATATACTGCACCCGGACGCTCTGTACCATTGAAGCCCCATACACCCTTTATGGTGTTTTTATCCATGTCCATTGTCTCTGATCCATAACACCAGCAAGGTGTTACCGTCAATGTAATGTCTACTCCTGCCTTCTTAAACTTATCTGCACAAGCTGCCGCCTCTGCCACACGGCCAATCGTTGTATCCGCTATAATAACCTTGACCGGCTCACCATTGGAATACTTCAGATTGTTGCGGAACAATTCTGCCGCACTCTTTGCCATATTCATCGTCTGTTCTTCCAAAGACTCGCGTACCTTCAAAGGTCCTCTTCTTCCATCGATCGTCGGACGAATTCCGATAACCGGATAATCGCCTATCATTCTGTTTTCTGCCATTTACAATACCTTCCTTTCTTAGTGTTCGCATATTCTCATTAAGATCCTATGTCTGCCGATCATTCTGCGCGGCGAGACAAATCCCAATTCGGATATTATTGTACTACATTTTTGTGTATAATGCACGAAAAAAAATCTCGTTTTGTATCTTTTCTGTGACATTTCATCAGCTTTTTGCAGAAAAATCCAGAATCCACGCAATATGCCGCTGTGTTGATTTTTTTACTTTTATCCGTTACACTTTCCCATAGAAATCATAAGTAACTAAGAGACAGTCAAAACTTCTTGCCTGCGTGGCAAAGTTTTAGGGTCTGTCAAAGAAATGGAGGGTTTGTGACATGGCAGAAAGCATGAAAGATTATGAAGCGCAATTAGACGCTTCTTTCCCTGTGATCAAAGAGGGGGATGTATTGGATGTGACCGTTATCGGTCTGTCAGACACCGAAGTGACGGTAGATTTTAACTATTATACAGAGGGCGTCATCCCTTTGGAAGAATGTAGCGAGGATCCTGCTTTTTCCATTAAAAATGATCTTAACATCGGAGATACGGTAAAAGCAATGGTGCTTGATACCGAAAACGAAAGCGGAAGTGTCATTCTTTCCTTAAAAGCTGCACATGACCTGCTTGTCTGGGACGAATTACAGCAGGATTTCGAGGATCACTGCGTCTTTTCCGTCAAGATCACGGATGCTGTTCCTGCCGGGGTGACCGGATATGTCAAGGGCGTACGAGCTTTTATCCCTGCTTCTCAGCTGGCGATCGGCTATGTGGAAGATACCGAAAGTTATGTCGGCATGAGCGTTGAGGCTGTTATTTTGACCGTCGATGCATCAGCAAAACGATTGGTCCTCTCTGCAAAAACTGTAGCGAAAGAACACGCTGCAGTAGAACAATCACAAAAGATCGGTACCATGTCCGCAGGTGATATTGTGACCGGAAAGATCGTTCGTATGGAATCCTATGGTGTGTTCATCGAAATAGGTGGCGGTATTCAGGGATTATGTCATATCTCACAAATCACAAATAAATTTCTCAAATCGCCAAAAGAAGTGGTCAAATTAGGGGACACCGTCTCTGCAAAGATCATTAAGATCGAAGGAGATCGTATTTCTCTAAGTATCAAGGCTTTGACAGAGGATGAAAGTCCTGTCGAAGAAGAAAGTTATGAAATTCCGGAAGAGTACCAAAATAAGGACACAGAATCAGAAGATACCAGTCCTTTCGCGGCATTGTTAAAGGGAATTGAATTATAAGAACAAAAGAGCAAAACCAGCGTTTTGCTCTACAAGAATTGCTAAGGCAATTCTTGGTGGCATAACACCACATTTCGAGCATTTTCCTATAAAGGAACAAAGAGTCGCTTGCGACTCTTTCGCGCTCGAGCGGTGCTGTTTACAGCTAACTTCTTCTCCGCGAGATGCGCATCCTCGCGGAGCGTTTTTTTATGATAGGAAACGAGCAGTTTCCTATCATAAAAAGAGCAAAACCATCCGGCCTGCCAAAAGTTAGCAGGTCAGATGGTATAATAATCTGCAGCCACTTGCTGCTGCCAATCAACCAGATCTTCCAGTGTCATATTATCTAACACATCAAAAATCGCTTTATCCAGCTTTTCCCATATCATGGAAGTAACACAAGTTGCTTTATTTTCACAAGGCATTGCATTTTCTCCAACACATGCCTGCGGAGACAGATTTCCCTCTGTCACTTTCAGGATCTGTGCTACGGTATATTTATTCGGCGCATATGCCAGAGTATATCCACCCCCTGCACCGCGCGTACTTTTCACCAGCCAGGCACGACTCAACTCCGATACGATCTGCTCCAGATATTTAACAGAAATATCCTGTCTCCTCGCAATATCTTTCAAGCGCACCGGACCGCCACTATTGTACATTGCCAGATCCACCATCAACTTGATCGCATACTTTCCTTTTGCGGATATTTTCATGGAAATCCCTCCTTGCATACTATCATTCACCATATAGTATACTATTCCGATAGGGATTATAAAAATATAAATATCCTATTATCTGCGATAGGCTGACGCTATTTCTGCTCTTGATCGCATGTATACACCAATTTGATGCCATAGGTATCTTCATATACCTTCTTCCATGCCTGATAATTGCGGTCCATCATATCAATCACACGGTCTGCCTTTTTGAGACTTTTATCCGGATAGATCGGTGGCAGAACATGCATCGTATATTCCTGTACCGGATAGCCATCCTCTCCCGGAATATTGCTATCGCTCATTGTAATAAAGCAAGGAAGAACCGGCACATTATTGTTGAC
>JALEPA010000003.1 GCA_022766515.1 Lachnospiraceae bacterium
TTGGCAATGTGCGTCTGGAAGATGTCGCAGATATCACCATTGTGAATGACAGTGACGATTCCTATGCAAAAGTAAACGGCAATGATGCGGTGCTGATCGGTGTTTCCAAGGCAAGTACAGCAGGAACTTCGGATGTGTCGAAGGCGTGTGCCAAGGCAATGCAGGATATGGAAAAACAATATGATGGTCTTCATTTTACGACCTTGATGGATCAGGGAGATTACATAAAGATGATCGTAGATTCGGTAATTTCCAACCTGTTGTGGGGAGCACTGCTCGCTATTATCGTATTGTTTTTGTTCTTACAGGATGTCAGACCAACGGTAGTCGTGGCGTTCAGTATTCCGCTTAGCGTACTGTTTGCCATTGTGTTAATGTATTTTACCAATGTGACATTGAATATTATTTCGCTTTCCGGTCTGGCACTTGGTATCGGTATGTTGGTGGATAACTCGATCGTCGTGATCGAAAATATCTATCGACTGCGAGGTAAGGGGATATCAGCAGCCAGAGCTGCCGTCATGGGAGCAAATCAGGTAGCAGGTGCCATTTTTGCTTCTACCCTGACAACCATCTGTGTGTTCCTTCCAATCGTATTTACGGATGGTATTACGAGACAGATCATGCAGGATATGTGTTTGACGATCGCGTATAGCTTAAGTGCCAGCTTGATCGTGGCATTGACGGTCGTTCCGACAATGGGTGCGACAATGTTACGAAAGGAAGCAAATCGAAAGCATCGATTCTTCAATGCGGTCATTGTGGCATATGAAAAAGTGCTTCGTTTTTGTCTGCGATTTAAGATCGTACCGATTGCGATCGCAGTGGTATTATTGGGATTCTCTGTGTATAAAGTGGTACAGATGGGAATCGTCTTTATGCCGGAGATGGGAAGTGAGCAGCTATCCTATACTTATACGACGACCGAAGACACTTCAACGGAGGAAGATTATGCATTGGCGGATCGTATTTCCGAAGAGGTGCAGAAGATCGAGGGCGTAGAAAAAGTCGGCGCAATGATGGGAAATACGACATCTATGATGGGCGTATCAGGTACGACCGGACCGAGCAAAGACTTTACAACGATGGTGTTGTTGAAGGAAGACTATGCTAACGATAATAAAAAGATCGCCCGTAAGATCGAGAATATTCTTGAGAAAGAGAAACTCGATGACTACAATGTATCGGACTCTAATATGGATATGTCCAGTATGATGGGCTCCGGTGTGGAAGTAAATATTTATGGCAAGGATACAGAGAAATTGCTGAAGATCAGCGAAGACATCATGAAGATGATGGAAAAGACCGGAAAGTATCAGGAAGTCACTAACGGACAGGAAGACGGAGATAAAGAAGTAGTTGTGACGGTCAATAAAGATAAGGCAATGAAGTACGGCTTGACAGTGGCGCAGGTATATCAGGATCTGGCAGGAAAGCTGACGACAGACAAAGATGCAACTACGATCACGGTTGATGAACAGGATTACAATGTAAAGATTGTGGATGAGAGAGAAGAGTTAAATACCGACAATCTTTTGGATTACAAGTTTGAGACAACGACAACGAATGATAAGGGCGAGGAAAAGAAAGAGACGCATAAGTTAAAAGAGTTTGCTTCGGTATCGAATGGCAAGAGCGTTGCTTCCTTGAAACGAGAAAACTTATCCGGTTATGTTGCCGTGACGGCAGATGTCAATGATGGGGAAAATGCGACATTGCTCAGCCGTGACCTGCAGAAGGAGATCGATCAGTATAAAGCACCGGAGGGATATGAAATAAAGATTGCCGGAGAAAGCGAGACAAATAATGAGATGATCAAAAACATGCTTCTCATGATCTCTCTTGCGATCGTGTTTATCTATTTGATCATGGTAGCACAGTTCCAGGGTCTGCTTTCACCGTTTATCGTACTCTTTACGATGCCATTGGCGTTTACCGGTGGTCTGCTTGCATTGCTGATCACAGGAGAGGATCTTTCCGTCATGGCAATGATGGGATTCTTAGTGTTAGCGGGTGTGGTTGTAAACAACGGTATCGTGTTTGTTGATTATGTCAACCAGCTGCGACTGGATGGCGTTTCTAAGAGAGAAGCGCTGATAGAGACAGGAAAGACGCGTATGCGCCCAATCCTGATGACGGCACTGACAACCATTCTTGCGATGTCGACTATGGTATTTAGTACAGATACAAGTGCTGCAATGTCCAGAGGAATGGCGATCGTAACCATTGGTGGACTGCTGTATGGAACATTGATGACTTTGTTCATCGTTCCGGTATTTTATGATATTTTCTATCGTCATAAATTGAAAAAAGTAGATTTGGGAGATGAGAGTAATCTCATGGATGAGGACTAAAGAGTAGTTTTCTATCCCATGAAAAAGAAATCGTTTTTTCACGGTACATATCGTGGAAGGACGGTTTCTTTTTTTACCTTAATTTTTATAGGAAAATTCTCGAAATGTAGCGGAGCAAAGAGCAAAACATTGGTTTTGCTCTTTTGCTGTTAAGATACGGTATATTTTGGGAATCGATGGTTCATACTAGGAGCAGAGATATCATTGGAAAATGGAGGGAGCGATTTGGAAAGGAAACAGCAGGGAAAACAGAGTGTTCGTTTTGCATGTCCTCCGGTGATCTGCGGAGCCGCTTCGATCGTCGGGGAGAAGGAAGGCGATGGACCGTTTGGAGACCAATTTGACTTTATTGAGATGGATCCGCTTGTCGGAGGAGATACTTGGGAAGATGCAGAAGGGCGGCTGCAGGAAAAGGCGGCAGAGATGGCAATCACGAAGGCAGGATGTGGCAAAGATGCGATCCGCTATGTTGTTGCAGGAGATCTTTTGGGACAGCTTATGGCATCCTCTTTCGGATTGATGAGCCTGCAAAAGCCGTTATTCGGTGTGTATGGTGCCTGCTCTACGATGGGGGAATCGATGGGGATAGGTGCCATGTTAGTCGAAGGAGGATATGCGGACTATGTGTTGGCGATGACATCCAGCCATTTTGCCAGCGCAGAAAAGCAGTTTCGCTTTCCGCTTGGATATGCGAACCAGCGTCCGAAGGCAGCTACCTGGACGGTGACAGGCAGTGGTGCGGTCATTATCGGCACACCGGGGGCATCCCATGCAATGGCACGGATCAAAGGCATTACGACCGGAAAGATCGTGGACTATGGCGTGAAAGACACGATGAATATGGGGGCGTGTATGGCGCCTGCGGCAGCCGATGCGATAGCGGCGCACTTTACGGATTTTGGCAGCAGACCGGAGGAATATGATCGTATTATCACAGGGGATCTTGGAATGGTCGGAGAGGATATTTTGATCGATATTCTGCGGGAGAAGGGTTATGAGATCGCAGACCGCTACATGGACTGCGGAATCGAGATCTATGGAAAAGACCAAAATACGCAGGCTGGTGGAAGTGGTTGCGGCTGTAGTGCAGTTATGCTGGCAGGTTATATTTTGAAACAGTTGGAAGCAGGGGAATGGAAACGGGTACTGTTTGTTCCGACGGGAGCGTTACTCTCGGTTGTTAGTTTTAATGAGGGAAATAGTATACCAGGAATTGCTCATGCCGTGTTACTGGAATCGTTGGTAGAAGATTAGAATGACTTGTATCTGCCTGATAAATATGCTTCAGATTAAGCAAAAAATAAGCAGATGCTTTGTGAAAAAAATACAGCAATAAATTTAGCGTAAAAATTCGTTAATTTTAGCAGGAAAAACGGCGAAATTAGTCAAAAAATAACAAAGATGGCAATTTGCACCCTTTAGGGTGGAGATAACATAAAGGAGGTGAATAAAATTGCACTATTTGATAGCATTTTTAATCGGAGGATTGATCTGTGTGATCGTTCAGATATTGATGGACAACACAAAATTACTGCCGGGAAGAATCATGGTACTTTTGGTGTGCAGTGGTGTTGTACTTGGCGCAGTAGGACTGTATGAACCCTTTGCAAAATGGGCAGGCGCGGGAGCAACAGTACCACTTCTTGGATTCGGTAATACTTTGTGGAAAGGTGTAAAAGAAGCGGTTGATGCAGAAGGATTTATCGGTTTATTTAAGGGTGGATTTACCTCTTGTGCAGTCGGGGTGTCTGCAGCACTAATTTTTGGTTATTTAGGGTCCTTAATCTTCAAACCAAAGATGAAAGATTAAGAAAAAAATAAGAGAGTTGCGTGAAATTGTAAAATTTGTTATTTTCTTGCATAAATTGTTTGATATTTCGCACAAAAAAAATCTTGATTTAATTAAAAATTATACACATTTTACAAAATTTGGAAAAGCTACTTGAATATCCGATATAATGGGTATAAACTTCCCATTGTAGAAGTCAGTGGGTATTCATAGTTTCCTGTATATAAGCAGGAAGAAAAAGGAGAATGAACATGTCTAGAAAAAACGCAAAAACAAATACCACAAAGAACGCATCTGTAAATGCTGCAACAAAAGCTTTAAGCGCAGCAAAGAAAAATGACAATCCTGTAGTTGCTCCAAAGGTAGAGACAAAGGCAGCAGTTGTCAAAGAAGAAGTTAAGAAGACAGAAGAGAAGAAAGCAGATACGAAAGCACCTGTAGCAAGCAAGGCAAAAGCAGAAGAGAAGAAACCGGTTGCTGCTAAGGCTCCTGCAAAGAAGGCAGAGGCTAAGAAGACAACAAAGAGAGCAAAGAAGCCGGTAGAAAAAGTACAGGAAGTTTTTGTTGAGTATGGTGATCAGCAGTACCTCACACAGGATGTTATTGCTAAGATCCATGAGAAATACAAAGCTGAGGGACATCGTGTTGGTGCGATCAAGTCACTTCGCGTGTACATCAATCCTGAGCAGGGCAAAGCATTTTATGTTATTAACGACAAAGCGAATGGTGAGTTTGTAGAACTGTAATAAACATAGAGATTGGAAAGTTAGGACGATGACTTTTTGATGAAAATAAGTAATGGCGGCAGGATCTTTTTGAATAGATTTCGCTGACGCGAAATCTATATCATATAGGGCTTATGAAACCCTTCAAAAAATAAAACGCCACAGAAATCAACGAATTTATCGTGTTTTCTGTGGCTGTTTCTTTTGTTTTTACAAAATTGCGACCACTACTTTTTGGGAAACGAATTTTGCATGTATATTCACAGACTGGCGGAATATAAAAGAAAAGCACCCTCATCGACCATAAATGGTGTATAATGTAAGTGATCAAACCACATTAAAAGGAGTGCTTTTCTATGAGAATAATAACACAAATTTCACTGTTTGACGATACCCTGAATGAAAATCTTGGAGATTTGGAGCGGTTACAGAAAGTCTTGGCGAATCTTCCGGACGAAGAGTTGATTCAAAAATTAAAAACCATTCGTGGGAAAGGAAGAAATGAATGGCCGGTAGAAGCCATGTGGAATTCTTTCATTGCCAGTTTTGTTTTTGACCATGATTCCATTGCCAGCCTGTTGAGGGAATTGAACAGAAACAGTCAGCTCCGTCTCCTTTGCGGATTTCAGCCACATATTTATTCCGTACTGACAAAACAAAAAGATGAATTCGGAAAAAGAATCAGGGAAAGCCGCTATAAACTGGCACCAACTGCAAGTGCATATACAAACTTCCTGAATAATCTCCGGGAATGTCAGGATGAACTCCGGGAGATGTTTGATATTCTGGTGAAATACATGTATGAAAATCTGGATAATTTCGGTTCTATTCTTGCTGCGGATGGAAAAGCAATACAAAGCTTTGCCACAGGGATATCGCAAAAAGACAGCGGAAACAGAGGGGAAAGGGATGCTGACTGGTGCCGAAAAACATATACAACTACAAAGCGTGACGGTGAAAAAATCACAAAGACAAAGAAATGGTTTGGGTTCCGTCTGCACCTGATATCAGATGCCTCCTATGAACTGCCAGTGGATTTTGAAGTAACAAAAGCCTCGAACAGTGAGGTGAAGGAAACCCAAAAAATGTTGGAAAATATGAGAGAAAAGTATTCCGGAAAGATAGACAGATGTGAGTATTTTTTGGC
>JALEPA010000258.1 GCA_022766515.1 Lachnospiraceae bacterium
CAGGAATCGTGGCGGGGCGGCTGCGCGAACGATATTATCGTCCGACCTATGTGCTTACCGATTCTAAAGGACGGCTGAAAGGATCAGGTCGTTCGATCCCCGGTTATCATATGCAGCAGGAATTACAGGCGTGCAAAGAGCATTTGGTAGAGTTTGGTGGTCATGCGATGGCGGCAGGATTTTCACTGGAAAAGGAAGAACTGGAACATTTCAGACAGGCTTTAGAGGAGCATTGTACTTTGGAAAGTGCTGATCTTGTGGAAAAAGTGTACTTTGATAAAGTCGTTGCGCTGCGGGAATTGGATGTCGCATTAGTTCAGCAACTGGAGTGGATGGAACCGGTTGGGGAACAAAATCCAGCAGCAGTATTTGCCAAAGCGGATGCGGTCATTTCTTCGGTCAGAATGTGCGGTAAAGAGATGCATATTGCGCAGGTGCAGTTTGAGGAAGATGGAAAACGATACAGTGCGGTAGATTTTCACGGAGAAGAAGGGATCGGAAAGGCGATCTGTGAACGATATGGTATCGAAGCGTGGGAACAGTTGAAGAACGGGGGAGCAAGAGGACAGTATCGGGTGGATCTGCTATTTGCAGCAGAGATTAATGATCGTTACGGTTCGCTGCAGTTGCGGCTGATCGATTGCCAATAAGTATAGGGGGAGCAATGTTGATGGAAGTCCGCAAATGGAGACTTGCTGTTACAGAGACTTATATGTCGTATGAGTAGGAGCTGCATGCTGTACGATGATTGACGAGCGAAAAATACCGTGCTAATATAAAAGGAATAGTAGAAATGGAGGTTTGTGATGGCGAATGTATCAATGGATGAAACTTTGTTTTATCAATATATGATCAACAATAATTCTACGAGTACTATGCTGAATGCCTTATCCGGTAACTCGTCTGACGACAGTTCTTATGGAAATATGGCAGGAATTTTAAGTGCATTACAGTCATCCGGTTCTTGGGGAACAGGTAGTATTTCCGATGTGAGTACATTGCTTGGTGGAATCGGTGGTGAGTTGAGCGGACTCAGTAGTTTGAATAATAATTTTGCTAATGTATTAGCTGCATATACAGGAAATTCTCAGAGCCAGTTGTCAGGAGTTGCAGATCAGCTTCAACAGGTGCTGCAGGAAACATCAGAGACAGAGTCGCAGACCAAGTCCTATCAGACGCTACAGGAGATTTATACGACACTTGCTCAAATGTATTCCGGTAAAGCAGATACGGTTCAAAATTCTACCGCACAGACAACGGCATCCGCAACGAAGCAGGTAGAAAACCAGACCACTTCATCGCAGTCGTTTACTTCGGAAACGGATTTTGAAAATATCACCAAAGAGATGGATCAAGTGATGGAAGATGCGTTTACAGAGATCATCTTATAGAGCATCCGGTCACTTCTCCAGTGTTTTGAAATGAGTAAACTGATAATGCAGATATAGGCGGAAAGAGTAAGTGATGCCGATACGGAGCAAAACATTGATGATCAGTATCGCACCGGGAACGATTCGCCAAAAGCGTGGGGAATCTGCTTGAAACAAAACATATTGCCAGCCGGCTAGGAACAATAAATAGACCGGGCTGGCATTTTTTTCTGCTCGATATGCGGTGAAACGAAAGCGATATTTTTTCAGCGTATCAGTCAGGTGCCATGTCAGTTCGGTGTCGGTGACATTTTGAAGGACAGCCTGCATGGCCAGGGGCAGAAAAAACATGAGCAAAGCGAGATAGACGCTTGCGGGTGCCAACTGGAATGAGCATAGCAGGAGCAGAATACAAGTTATGATACGACTATAAAAAAAGCCAATGTAGCGAGATAACATTTGGCTTTCTTTTTTTGTGGAAAAGGAAAATCTTTTTGTTGCCATAGTGCCTCCGAGTGTCCGCTTAGCGATAAGCGGTATCTTTAAAATTGTTATATGAAACTTTGCACATTATATAATAGGATGTCGATGAAGTCAAAATAGTGCATAAGACACTGTAAAATAACGGAAAAATATGCATTTGTGACAAAAACATGAAGAATAGAAAAATTCTCTTTCCTTAATGTGGAAAATAGTATATAATAAATTCATATATGTTTAAATAGTATATGTTTAAATGATAAAACTATGGAGAAAATAGAAAATAACAGAAGCGAAAGGAGAATACAAATGGTTGCAAGTGATATTGGAATTGATTTGGGTACAGCGAATGTACTTGTATATATAAAAGGAAAGGGTGTCGTTCTGCGTGAACCATCCGTTGTTGCGTTTGACAGAGATACGAATAAGATCAAGGCGATCGGAGAAGATGCGCGATTGATGCTGGGTCGTACACCTGGTAACATCGTTGCTGTTCGTCCACTTCGTCAGGGTGTTATTTCTGATTATACGGTAACTGAGAAGATGCTTCGCTACTTTATTCAGAAGTCCTGCGGTAAATCTCGTTTCCGCAAGCCTCGTATCAGTGTCTGTGTACCAAGTGGTGTTACAGAAGTAGAGAAGAAGGCAGTAGAGGATGCTACTTACGAAGCAGGAGCAAGAGAAGTGGCGATCATCGAAGAGCCAATCGCAGCAGCGATCGGTGCGGGTATTGATATTTCCCGCCCATGTGGAAATATGATCGTAGACATCGGTGGTGGTACATCTGATATCGCAGTGATCTCTTTGGGTGGTACCGTTGTAAGTACATCCATCAAGGTAGCCGGTGATGATTTTGATGATGCAATCGTTCGTTATATGCGTAAGACACATAACCTGTTGATCGGTGAGCGTACAGCAGAGGAGATCAAAGTGAAGATCGGTTCTGCATACCAGCGTCCGGAAGTGGTATCTATGGATGTTAGAGGTCGTAACCTGGTAACAGGACTTCCTAAGACGATCACAGTGACTTCTGATGAGACATTAGAAGCATTGAAGGAAATTACTTCTCAGATCGTAGAAGCAGTGCACACCGTATTGGAGAAAACTCCACCGGAGTTGGCAGCAGATGTGGCTGACAGAGGTATCGTTCTTACCGGTGGCGGAAGCTTACTGTATGGTTTGGAAGAGTTGATCGAGGAGAAGACAGGTATCAATACCATGACTGCAGAGGATCCAATGACAGCGGTTGCAGTAGGAACCGGTAAATTTGTCGAGTTCTTAGCAGGAAAGAGAGACGATGATTAAGAAAATGGCAGAACATGCCGATATAAATAAATGTAGGGCGGACGAAGAAAACTCTTCGTCCCTTTATGTCAGTTGACATATAACAGGACAGGCAGATTGATCTGCAGAAATGTTATTATGCCGGTAGCACATTGTTAGACCTGTTTGACAGGAATGGAGGTTTTTCGTGGTTAGAGGATTATATACAGCCTACACTGGAATGAAAAATGAGCAGAGAAGATTGGATATTATTTCCAACAATCTTGCCAATTCAGCGACGATCGGATACAAAGAGGAGAATGTAACCAGTCGTGCCTTCAAGGATGTGATAGCAACTAAGATCCGTGACGGTTCCGTTGGATATGTAGACCAGCCGATCGGAACGATGAATCTTGGTGTCAAGATTGGCGAGACATATATGGATTGGGGACAAGGAAGTCTTCGGGAAACCGGCAATACATATGATTTAGCGATACAGGGAGATGGATTTTTTAAAGTGCGTGTCACGGACAAGCAGGGAAATGACCAGATCATGTATACGCGTTGCGGTACTTTTAAGTGTACGCAGGATGGCTTTATTGTGGATGCAGATGGTAATCACCTGCAGGGCGATGGCGGAGACATTCAGGTGTCGACCGACGCTAAGGAAATTGCCATCAAAGAGGATGGATCTATTTATGCAGACGGAGAGTTGGTAGCAACGATCGATCTGGCAAACTTTGAAGATTACAATTATCTTGAGCTTTTTGGAAATAATCTGTACAAAGCGGTATCTGGCGCAACGCAGATTGCATCAGCAGCACAGATCGAGCAGGGTTATACAGAGCAGTCAAATGTCAATGTTATTTCCGAAATGGTTTCGATGATTAATATTACAAGAGCATACGAAGCAGGACAGAAGATGATACAGACACAAGATTCTCTGTTACAGAAATCTGCAAATGAGATTGGAAGTTTGGGATAATCGGAACGGAGAGTATTTGATACAAATGCCGTGATAATGTAGATCGCGTGCAGAAATGGAGTTACTATGATGAGATCACTTTGGACTGCTGCTTCCGGTATGAAGTCGCAGCAGACCGCTATGGACAATATATCAAACAACCTGGCAAACATTAATACAACAGGTTATAAGAAAGAGCGTTTGGAGTTTCAGTCGCTGTTATATCAGACCATCCAGAAAGAGACAACGGATCATGAGGGCAATGCAAAGCCGATCGGTGCGCAAGTTGGACTTGGTGTAAAAGTAGCGGCGATCAGCACAGAGTTTGAGCAGGGCGAATTTACAGCCACAGAAGGAGCTTTCGACTTTGCGATTCAGGGCAAAGGTTTCTTTATGATCCAGATGCCGGATGGCTCAACGGGATACACGAGAAACGGACATTTTACAATGTCTGTCACAGAGAGTGGTTATCAGTTGTCTACGGCTGAGGGATATGCAGTCTTAGATTCGGAAGGTAATCCGATCACTTTTGATGAGACAACAGATGTTGCAAAGCTTTCATTTGACAATTATGGAAGGATCATGCTTCGTGGAGCGGACGGTAATGCGCATTTGACCGGAGTGACGATCGGAGCGGCACAGTTCAACAATCCGGCAGGATTGAACAAACTGGGAGACAGTTATTTCCAGGCAACCGCAGCATCCGGTGAGGCAAGAATTGAAGGACAGGATACTGCATTGACTTTGAGCGTGATCAAAAACAAATATTTGGAAGCGTCCAGCGTTCAGGCTGTCGATGAGATGGTTGATATGATCGTGACACAGAGAGCCTATGAAATGAACTCCAAAGCGATCACGGCATCAGACGAAATGTTACAGCAAGCAAACAATCTTCGCTCTTAATGGGTAAGAGATAGCAAAAGCTAAGGAGGATGCGTATGAGTTCGATATATGATGTGTCATCCATGTATGATACTTATGCACAGTCGTTGCAGTCGACTACAGGTGCGACAGCGCAAAGTGCATTGAAGTCTGTTAATGACAATTCTACAGATGAAGAATTGTTAAATGCCTGCAAGGGATTTGAGTCATATTTTGTACAGAAGATCATTGAACAGGCTCGTAAAATGATTCAGACGGATGAGGATGAAGACGGAGAATATATGCAGTATTTTGGGGATACCCTGAATCAGGCTTATGCAGAAGCAATTTCAGACAGTGACCAGTTGGGACTGGCACAGCAGCTGTATGAGTCAATGAAAAGAAACTGAGCAACCTATACAGGATAGCAAGACAAGAAGATGATATCGGGCCACTGTTTTACAGTGGTCCTTTTCTGTCTTTTGGAGAAAACATTCCTGAGCAGATAGAGACAGTGCTAAAGGAGGTTACATTGAGCGAGTTAGTAGAATGGGAAGGTTATGTGGAACGGATCACCTTTCGGAATGAAGAAAACGGATATACGGTATTGTTTTTGGTAGATACGGAAGAACAGGAAGAAATGTGCTGTGTAGGTAGTTTTTCTTATGTGTCGGAAGGAATGTACTTAAAAGTCACAGGTCGAGAAGTGGTACATAAAACATATGGACCACAGCTGCAGGTGGAGCAGTATGAGGAAAAACAGCCGAGTGATGCGGTTGCCGTAGAACGCTATCTGGGCTCCGGGGCGATCAAAGGAGTTGGTCCGGCATTGGCAGCAAGGATCGTAAAGCGGTTTGGGGAGGACTCCTTTGACATTATCGAGCGAGAGCCGGAACGGTTAGCGGAAGTCAAGGGCATTAGCGAAAAGATGGCGATCCGGATCGCAGAACAGTTTAACGAAAAACGCCAGATGAGACAGGCGATGATCTTTTTGCAGGATTACGGCATCAGCATGAATCTGGCAGTCAAGATCTATAAATATTATGGGGATCAGATGTATGAAGTGCTGCAGAAAAATCCCTATCGCCTTGCCGAAGACATTCAAGGCATCGGTTTTAAGATAGCGGACACTATTGCCAGACAGGCCGGTTTTTTGATGGATTCGGAATACCGGATCAGAGCCGGGGTGTTGTATGTGTTGCAGCAGTCAGGAAGTCAGGGGAATTGTTATCTTCCTGAGGAGGAACTTGTCCGTTATGCTGCGGAGCTGTTATTGGTCGACCGGGATGCCGTAGCAAGAGAACTGGAACAGATGATGTTAGATAAGGATCTGGTCGTTCAGGAAGGTGCGGGAGAGCGAAGAATTTACAGCAGTACCTTGTATTATATGGAGCTGAATTGCGGGCGTATGCTTTTGGATCTCAATATTCCGTATCACATTGATGAGGTGGCATTGGATAAAATGATCCGCAAGATCGAGGGGCAGGAGCGGATCCAGTTAGATGAATTGCAGCGAAGAGCTGTTATAGAGGGTATTAGAAGTGGTGTCACGATCATTACAGGAGGTCCAGGTACCGGAAAAACGACAACGATCAATACGATATTGCAGGTGTTTGAGCAGGAAGGATTGGAAATCCTGTTGGCAGCGCCTACGGGAAGAGCGGCAAAAAGAATGTCGGAGACGACAGGATGGGAAGCGCAGACAATCCACCGTCTGTTGGAGATCAACGGTGCTGTCATGGACGGAGAACAGCGGGGACCGATGCATTTTGAACGAAATGAGAAACAGCCGTTAGAGGCAGATGTGATCATTGTGGATGAGTTTTCGATGGTGGACATTTATTTGCTGAATGCGCTTCTTCGTGCCATCGTTCCGGGCACCAGACTGATCATGGTCGGTGATGTGAATCAGCTTCCTTCGGTAGGACCGGGAAATGTATTGCGGGATATGATACAGGCAGAGTTTTGTCCGGTAGTCAGACTGCATCGTATTTTTCGACAGGCGGCAGAGAGCCAGATTGTTGTTAATGCGCATCGCATCAATAGTGGCGAGGAGATCCCGTTGAATAATCAGTCACCTGATTTTCTGCATTTGGAGAGAGAGGAAAGCGGGGCGGTGATCAATGTGATCGTGCAGTTGATCATGCAGAAACTTCCTCCGCATGTCGATGCATCGCCGTATGACATTCAAGTGCTTACACCGACCAGAAAAGGAGAACTTGGTGTTGAGAATCTTAACAAAGTCTTGCAGCAGTATATGAATCCTCCGGAGGCAGGCAAGATCGAACGGGAATTTCATGGCGTGCTATTTCGCGAGGAAGACAAGGTCATGCAGATCAAAAATGATTATCAGATCCGCTGGTATAAAAAAACGAGACTGGGCGACATTTACGAGGAAGGAACGGGTGTGTTCAACGGAGATACCGGAGCAATCAAGGAGATCATTCCGGTCGATGAAACGGTGGTTGTCGAGTTTGAAGAGGGTAAACTGGTAGAATATGAATTTCATCAGATGGACGAGATGGAATTGGCATATGCGATCACGATTCATAAATCGCAGGGAAGCGAGTATCCGGCAGTGATCTTACCGCTTTTAAGCGGACCGAGAATGTTGATGAATCGGAACTTGCTGTATACGGCAGTGACACGAGCCAAAAAGTGTGTGACGACGGTGGGAAGTAACAGAGTGATCCAGCAGATGATTCATAATGTGAATGAACAAAAGCGATATTCCACATTATGTCAACGAATAAAGGAAATGGAGGAGGAAGACGCTGGGATTTTTGATTGATGGGGTGGTTTCCATGATTTTTCCGGAACGCTGTCCGGGATGCGACCGTGTCCATAAAGTGGGACATCATGGATTTTGCGACAAGTGCGAACCGCTTATTCGGATACCGCAGGGGAATGTTTGTCCGTATTGCGGAAAACCTTTGCCGGAAGAACTGCTTTGCTGTCCGGATTGCCGGGGGAGAGAAGAGGATGGCGTCATCGGGCAGTCGGCTATGCTGTATAGCGGGATGATGCGGGATTCAATAGCAAGATTTAAGGCAGGGCATAGGGCAGAATACGCACAGACTTATGCAGAATACCTATGGAAAACGCAGAGAGATTTTTTAGAGCAGATGGGAGATGCGGTACTGATCCCGGTGCCGATGTATGACAAAAAGGTGCGAAAACGCGGATACAATCAGGCGGAACTTATTGCAGCAGCGTTGACAAAATACTGTCATTATCCGGCAGAAAAGAGATTGTTGCGGAAAATAAAAGAGACGAAAGCACAAAAGAGTTTGGCAAAGCGGGAACGGATGGCAAATTTGGAAGATGCGTTTTGGTGTGATCCGGAGGTCGCAATGTTGTACTTGCCGGGCAAATGTGCTATAATTATTGATGATATTTATACAACGGGAGCGACTGTACAGGCTTGTGCCAGGGCACTTCGGAGAGTGGGATTTACAGAAGTATATTTCCTGTGTGTATGTATTGGTGTGAAAGTGTAGGAGGGAAGTTATGGATGTTAGAAATTGCAAGATGTGCGGAAGCTTGTTTAACTATGTAGATGGTCCGATTTGTCCAAACTGCAATAAAAAGCTTGAGGCAAAGTTCCAGGATGTCAAAACATATATCCGCGAAAATCCTAAGGCGCCATTAGGAAAAATAGCGGAAGAAAATGATGTGCCGGTGCAGCAGTTAAAAAAATGGGTAAGACAGGAACGATTATCGTTTTCGGAAGATTCCGGAATTATGATCGACTGTGAAAAATGCGGAAAGCCGATCCGGATGGGTAGATATTGCAAGGCATGTAAGGAGGCAATGTCAAATTCCTTTAAGGGGTTGTATGATTCGGCATCACCTAGGGGAGAGAAGAAAAAGACACAATCCAGTGCCGGAAAGATGCGCTTTTTGAATTAGTTCACCGCAGTTTTTGGGGAGGTGGTACTATAGAACGAGAAGAAATACGCAAGGAATTGGAAAAATCTTTTGTCACTGTGAGTGACAAAGTAGCAGGCGTTCATTTATGCAAAGAAAATGGAACAGATTGTGCGACAGCGCTGCCGGAGACAGAGCAGCGGTCGGTGTTGATCCATACGACAGGTGATGTCGTAATGCAGATCGTATGCTGCTTTGAAGAGAAACTTATGCAGATGATCACACAAAATATGTATGGCGGTGAGTTACCTGCACAACAGGTACCACTGTATATCAAAGAGTATGTGAATATTGTTTGTGGTCATGGAGTGTCGGAGTTAAATAATCGGTATCATACCAGGATTCGTTTGTCGGTACCGATATGCCTATGGCAGGGACAGGATGAGAGCTTGTGCGAGGAACAGGAACATCCTTGGATGCAGTTAGCTTTTGACACAAACTATGGAATGATGAGTGTGCAGATTTTCCACGAGACACAGGACAATTTGTAAAAGGAGGGTTGGTGAAATGGATAAAGTTACGATTATGGTAGTAGACGATTCGCCGTTTGCATCCAAGCAGATTCAGGATGTAGTGGAAGAAAATGGTTATGAGGTCATTGCCTATGCACAGAATGGTGAAGAAGGTCTAAAACTATATGATGAATATCATCCGGACATTGTGATCATGGATATTATCATGCCGGGTATTGATGGGCTGGAGACAGCACAGATGTTGATGAAAAAAAATCCGGAAGTGAAGATCATGATGCTGAGTTCTCTGTGTGATGCGGGAACTTTAGAGGAAGTGCGAAATGTGGGGTTGAAGTATTTGATTCCCAAGCCTTGGGAAGATGATGTACTGTTAGCGACATTAGAGTTACTCAAAAAATAATAAAAGATCGAGTGAGTGGAAGTTCCACGAGCTCGATCTTTTTTTGTCTTAATACGAAAATGCTCGAAATATAGTGATACATCACCAAGAATTGCTTTAGCAATTCTTGCAGAGCAAAACACTGGTTTTGCTCTTTGTTACCTTTGAATATATTTTGAGTGTCTAAATAATAGATGAAATACTATAAAAGATGCGATGATGTAGTTTTAAAAATCACTTCTTATACTTGTGCATGTTGTATAAAATACGGGGATATAATGCCTAAAATAATAGTAAATATAGATGATTGACGAATGGAGTAGGAATGGAATATACTTAATTTTGTTGCAAAGTATTTTGATTTACAAAGTATTTAAGGGAAGCGAGATGGAACAGGAAAAATATTTGATCGGTCAGGAATTGATCGTCATATTTGAGAGAGTATTAAAAATTGAAAAGGTCGTCATTGAGCGGGAAACGGAGTGCGTTCTGTCTATGGCAGAGATCCACACGGTGGCAGCGATCGGCAAGGACACCATGCTTCGTATGGGGGAGATCGCAGATGCGCTGCATATCACACTGGGGACGCTAACGGTGATGATCAACAATCTGGTCAAAAAGGGATTTGTGGATCGTTACAAAAGCGAAGAGGATCGCAGAGTAGTAAAGATTGGTCTGACGAAGAAAGGCAGGCGCGTTTATGATGCTCATGCATCTTTTCATGAAAATTTGGTCAATGCATTGGTAAAGGGAGCAGATCCGGAACAGCAAAAGACGATTCGGATGGCGTTAAACAATCTGTGGGATTTTATTCAACAGCAGGAGTAGCCTGCTAAAATAGGATCAGAACAATGCATGGAGATAGAGGAAACGAGGAATAGAATGATTACAACAAGAATTGTGGCAACGGGAGCCAGTGTGCCGGATATGGTAGTGACCAACGATGATCTGGCAAAGATCGTAGACACCAGTGATGAGTGGATCGTACAGCGCACCGGGATCCGGGAAAGAAGAATTTCCGGTGGAGAAAATACATCGGTGCTGGCGATCAACACGGCAAGACAGGTGCTTGAGCGGGCAAAGGCAGATTCGGAGCAGGTGGATCTCATCATTGTCGCTTCCGTGACACCGGATTATGGGACACCGTCCTTAGCGTGTATGGTGCAAAAAGAGTTAGGATGTGTTAATGCGGTGGCATTTGATGTCGTGGCAGCATGCAGTGGTTTTATGTTTGCCCTCAGCGTGGCAGACAAGTACATAAAAACAGGAGTATACCGCAACGCGATCGTGATCGGAGCAGAGACCTTATCCAAGATCGTCGATTGGAGCGACCGTACGACCTGTGTGTTATTTGGAGACGGAGCCGGCGGTGCTTTTGTAGAGGCATCGACAGAGGGCGATGGAATTCTCGCTGAGGAGTTGGGAAGTAAAGGGGAACTTTGTGAGATCCTGACAGAGGGACAGACACTTTGTGCCAATGCCTTTAATGAGGTATCTCCGGATGAGGCGGCATATTACATTTATATGGATGGCAGAGCGGTATTCAAATTTGCAACAAAAATGGTTGTAAAGAGTGCGGCGAATGTTATAGAGCAGGCGGGCATCACAGCGGATGACATTGCGTATGTTGTACCGCATCAGGCAAATGCAAGGATTATTGATGTGGTTGCCCACAAATTGAAGATGGACAGGGAAAAGTTTTACATGAATATGGATCGATATGGAAATACTTCTTCTGCAAGTGTTCCTATGGCATTAAATGAGTTAAACGAAAAGGGACTGATCCATCGTGGAGACAAGATCATGCTGACCGGATTTGGCGGTGGCATGACCTGGGGCACTATGTTGGTGCAATGGTAAGGTGTATTACTGCGCAGTGCAGTTAATATAAAAAATATTTAGGAGGAAAAGATTATGGTATTCGAGAAGATCAGAGAGATTATTGCAGATCAGACAGGTAAGGATGTTGAGGAGATCACATTGGAGACCAATGTAAAAGAAGATCTTGACGCAGATTCCTTAGACTTGTTCCAGATCATCAACGACATCGAGGATGAGTTTGATGTGTCTGTAGAAGAGCCAGAGTCAATCGTAACGGTTAAAGATGCCGTTGACTTCGTTGAGAAGAATCAGAAATAAGACGAAGGTTTTCGGCTTTGCCGGCATCGGTGATGCGCCGGTGCCGACAGGGCAGAAGATCACAAAGCTATGGAGGTAGCAGATGAAAACCGTATTTATGTTTAGTGGCCAGGGTGCTCAGTATGCTGGCATGGGAAAAGATTTGTATACCAACTATTCTGTGGCAAAAGAGGTTTTTGACCGTGCAGATGAGGTGTTGGGGTATTCTATTAAAGACATTTGTTTTACAGATGAAGCAAAATTAGGAGAGACAGAGTTTGCGCAGCCTGCCATCCTGACGATGAGTATCGCAGCGATGAAGGTGTTGGAGGAAGAGGGCGTAAGAGCAGATATGACAGCAGGTTTGAGCCTGGGAGAATATTCTGCGTATGTCGCTAGTGGTGCAATGGATTTTGAAGAAGCAGTTGCACTTGTACAAAAACGAGGAAAATTCATGGCAGAAGCAGTTCCTTCCGGAGAGGGAGCCATGTATGCCATTATTGGATTAGATACAGAGTTGGTCGAGCAGGCTTGTAAAGAGGCGACCGAACAGGGCGATGGTCTGGCGGTTCCGGCAAATTATAATGCACCGGGACAGATCGTGATCGCAGGTCATACCAAGACAGCAGCAGAAGCTGCCCGCATTGCCAAAGAAAAAGGAGCCAGAATGGCAGTTCCTTTGAAAGTCAGCGGACCATTTCATACAGAATTGTTACAGCCGGCAGCAGAAAAGCTGGGACCGGAATTAGACAAGTTACAGATACATAGCATGAACATCCCTGTTTATACCAATGTAAACGGTGAGGTGGTTCCTTCCGAGCAGGATATTGTTCCAATCTTGAAAAAGCAGATCGTAAGTCCGGTTCGTTGGGAAACAACGATCCGTAATATGGCAGAACAGGGCGCAGATACTTTTATCGAACTGGGACCCGGTAAGACATTAAATGGATTTGTCAAGAGAACGATCAAGGGTGTGACCAATGTCAATGTGGAAGACCGCATTTCTCTTGGAAAGACAATGGATAAGCTGCACGAAATCGTGTGAGGAAAGGAAGAAAAAGTATGCTGCAGGGAAAGACAGCCGTAGTGACAGGTGCGGCAAAAGGAATTGGAAAAGCAATCGCCCTCGCTTTTGCAAAAGAGGGATGCAATATTGTGTTAAATTACCATAGTAGTGTGGCACCGGAAACGATTCAGGAAATTGAGGCGTTTGGTGTGAAGTGTATGGCAGTGCAGGGAGATGTGAGCGATTTTGCTTTTGCATCAGATCTGATGAAACAGGTCAAAAAGGAATTTGGCTCTGTTGATGTTTTGGTCAACAATGCCGGGATCACGAAGGATATGCTTCTGATGCGTATGACGGAGGAGCAGTTCGATTCGGTGATCAATACCAATCTGAAAGGAACCTTTAATATGATCCGCCATGCCAGCAGCCTTATGCTCAAACAGCGCAGTGGTGCGATCATCAATCTGTCCTCTGTCGTGGGTGTCATGGGAAATGTCGGTCAGGCAAACTATGCAGCATCTAAGGCGGGAATTATTGGATTGACGAAATCGACGGCAAAGGAGCTCGCATCGCGTGGCGTAACTTGTAATGCAATCGCGCCCGGCTATGTGGAAACAGATATGACGGAAGTGCTTGCAGAGGGAACAAAAGAAGCAATGTTAGAGGCGATTCCTTTGAAACGATATGGCAAGGTGGAAGATATCGCTAACGCTGCAGTGTTTTTGGCAAAGAATACTTACATTACCGGACAGGTATTGCATGTCGATGGCGGTATGTGTATGTAAGATAACCGAATAGGAAACAGGAAAACTTGTGTGAAAAGTGAGGCTGAGTAGACGATGGAAAGAAGAGTAGTGGTTACGGGAATGGGTGCGGTCACTCCGTTGGGAAGCACTGTGGAAGATTATTGGAACGGATTGAAGAATGGTGAGTGCGGTATTGACTATATCCAAAAATTTGATACCACCGATTATAAGGTAAAGGTAGCCGGAGAAGTCAAAGGATTTGATCCGGAACTGTATATGACAAAGAAGGATGTCAAGCGCAACGATCTGTATGCAGTATATGCATTGGCTGCAGCAGTTCAGGCATTCGAGGACAGCAAGATGAACATGGAGAAGGAAGATGCCACAAGAGTTGGTGTCATTGTGGGATCCGGCATTGGCGGACTGATGACGATGCAGGAGCAGGTGATCCGTATGCACGATCGTGGTCCGGCAAGAGTTTCGCCATTGTTTATTCCAATGACGATCGGAAACATGGCAGCGGGTAACATTGCGATCCGTCTGGGCGCAAAGGGAACCTGCGAAAATATCGTGACGGCTTGTGCGACAGGAACGAACTGTATCGGTTCGGCGTTTCGAGAGATCAAGCATGGCTATCTGGACGCTTGTGTAGCGGGAGGAGCAGAGGCTGCGGTCTGTGAGATCGGTGTGGCAGGATTTACGAATCTTACAGCACTGTCAACAGCAGAAGATCCTAAGGATGCCTGCAAACCATTTGACAAAAACAGAGATGGCTTTGTCATGGGCGATGGCGCAGGTGTTTTGATCTTAGAGGAACTGGAGCATGCCAAGGCAAGAGGAGCGAAGATCTATGGAGAGATCGTAGGATATGGAGCGACAGGAGATGCGTACCATATGACAGCGCCTTCACCGGACGGAGAGGGAGCTGCTCGCGCCATGACATTGGCAATGGAAGAAGCAGGTATTGCACCGGAGCAGGTTGCTTATATCAATGCACATGGTACGAGCACACATGCTAACGATGCAGGAGAGACGGCAGCGATCAAGCTGGCGTTCGGAGATGCGGCACAGCAGGTTGCTATCAGCTCTACCAAGTCCATGACAGGACATTTGCTCGGAGCAGCTGGAGCGATCGAGGCGATCGCCTGCATCAAGGCATTGGAGGAAGGATTCCTTCCTGCAACGATCAATTATCATACACCGGATGAAGAATGTGATCTGGATTACATTCCAAATGAAGGAAGAAAGGCAGAAGATGCACAGTATGCACTGTCAAATTCCTTAGGATTTGGCGGACATAACGGAGTGTTATGTTTCAAGAAATGGAGCGAATAGACCGCTCGGAAATGAGGATGAATATGCAATACGATCAGGTAAAAGAGTTGATACAGATTTTTGAACATACAGACTTGAACACGATGGAAGTGGCACTGGGAAATGCATCTGTCAAATTGAGCAGAGGAGTGTCAGGGGAGACGATCGAAAATATCTCGACACCGTCGGTGTCATCGGATCAAGTGGCATCTGCACAGACTGTAGTACAGGAAGAGTTGCAGGAAGTGGAGAACGATAAGCCGATCGGCGGCAAAGTGATCACAGCACCGATCGTAGGTACTTTTTATCAGGCGTCTGCACCAAGTCAGCCACCATTTGTCAAGGTAGGAGATACGGTAGCAGAGGGACAGGTTGTCTGCATTATTGAGGCAATGAAGGTCATGAATGAGGTAAACAGTACGGTATCGGGAACGGTTACGGAAGTGTTAGTAGAAGATGGACAGTTTGTGGAATACGGACAGGAGTTGTTCCGTGTACAGTAACGAGTGATCCGGATAGGAGAAGAGATAATGAGTATGGATATTAAAGAAATTATGGAGATCATTCCTCATCGCCAGCCATTCTTGCTGATCGATCGGGTAGAGGAAGTGGAGCCGGGACAAAAGGTTGTGGCGACCAAAAATGTATCTTATAATGAACCATTTTTCGCAGGCCATTTTCCAAGTGAGCCTGTCATGCCGGGAGTGTTGATCGTTGAGGCGATGGCACAGGCTGGTGCAGTAGCGATTTTGTCGATGGATGAATTTCGTGGAAAAACAGCGTACTTTGGCGGCATCAAAAACGCAAAGTTCAAGAAAAAGGTAGTGCCGGGAGATGTGCTTCGCTTAGAGGTGGAGATCCAGAAATTAAAGAAAAACGCAGGAATTGGCGTTGGTAAGGCGTATGTGGGAGAAAAGATAGCAGCCCAGGCAGAGATTATTTTCATGATTGGCTAGAAGGAGTTGGATGTGTCCATGTTTGATAAAATATTAGTGGCAAATCGAGGAGAAATTGCCGTGCGGATCATTCGTGCGTGTAGAGAGATGGGGATCAAGACGGTAGCAGTATTTTCTGAACCGGATAGAGAGGCATTACATACACAGCTTGCTGATGAGGCGGTGTGTATTGGTCCGGCGAGAGCGACAGACAGCTACATTAATATGACCAATATTATTTCGGCAGCGGTGGAGACAAAGGCGCAGGCGATCCATCCCGGATTTGGTTTTCTGTCGGAAAACAGTACCTTTGCGGCAATGTGCAAGGAATGTAATATCAAGTTTATCGGACCGGAGGCATCGGTGATCGATGCATTGGGAAATAAAGCAAATGCCAGAGAAATGATGATCCGTGCAGGGGTTCCGGTCATTCCCGGAAGTGATGGTGTGATAAAGGATATTGAAGAAGCCTATGCCGTTGCTGACAAACTGGGTTATCCGGTGATGGTCAAAGCATCTGCCGGAGGCGGTGGAAAAGGAATCCGCATTGTTCGCAGAAAGGAAGATCTGGAGACGGCATTTGAGTCGGCAAAAAGTGAGACAAAGGCTGCTTTTGGTGATGACCAGATGTATATGGAAAAGGTGATCGAGCATGCCAGACACATCGAAGTCCAGATATTGGGCGATCGTTTTGGTAATGTGATTCATTTGGGAGAGCGAGACTGTTCTTTGCAAAGACGCAACCAGAAAGTATTGGAGGAAGCACCTTCTCCTGCTCTGTCACAGGAGACGAGAGAAAAGATGTGCCATTCTGCAGTACTTGCGGCAAAAGCGGCAGGATATGAGAGTGCGGGAACGATCGAGTTTTTGTATGACCGCTCCGGAGCCTATTATTTTATGGAAATGAATACGAGAATTCAGGTAGAGCATCCGATCACGGAAATGATCACAGGTGTAGATATTATGAAGGAGCAGATCCGGATTGCGGCAGGGGAGCCACTTTCCTATCAACAGTCCGACATTCACATACAGGGTCATGCGATCGAGTGTCGTATCAATGCGGAAAATCCTTCAAAAGGATTTGCACCTTGTCCGGGACTGATCGATTACCTGATGCTTCCGAGCGGGGGCTTGGGTGTTCGCGTAGACACGGCGGTTTATGAGGGCTATGAGATCCCACCGTATTATGATTCCATGATCGCAAAGGTCATTGCCTATGGAAAAGATCGTAAGGAAGCGATCGCCAAGATGAATCGTGCCTTGTATGAATTTATCATTCAGGGGATCGACACCAATATCGCATTTCAGAATGAGATTTTGAACCATCCGGACTACCGGAAAGGAGAATTTGATACGACCTTTTTGGAAGAAAAGATTTTGGCAGAGTAACAGGATGTTAAGCAGATTGTGCCTGTATTTCAGGCGGACTGGAGAAAATTATGAATTTATTTGGCAAAAAAAATTACATATCTCTGAACCAGCGTACAGGGACATCGGTGTTGGAAAAGCATATGAAATCCAAAGAGCCATCCATCCCGGATGGTATGTGGATCAAATGTAATACCTGTAAGAACATTATCTATAAGAAAGAAGTGACAAAATACAAGCTTTGTCCAAGCTGTGATGCACACTTTCGCATGAGCCCTGCTGAGCGGATCGCCATCACTTGTGATAAGCAGACTTTTGAGGAGTTTGACGCTGCGATGGATCCGGGCAATCCAATGGGATATCCGGATTATGATAAGATCATCGAGACAACAAGAGAAAAGGCAAAAGGCAGAGAGGGTGTCGTGACCGGGAGATGCAAGATCAAAGGAGTGGACACAGTCATTGCCATCATGGACAGCCATTTCATGATGGGAAGCATGGGTTCTGTAGTAGGGGAAAAGATCACCAGAGCGGTGGAGTATGCGACAGAACATAAGCTGCCGATCGTGATCTTTACGACTTCGGGCGGTGCTCGTATGCAGGAGGGGATCATTTCCTTAATGCAGATGGCAAAAGTGTCGGAGGCATTGGCGAGACATGACGATGCAGGACTTCTGTATATTACGGTGCTGACAGATCCTACCACAGGTGGCGTGACCGCAAGTTTTGCGATGCTTGGAGACATTATTTTGGCAGAGCCAAAGGCTTTGATCGGCTTCGCAGGTCAGCGAGTGATCCAAGGAACGATACATGAGAAGCTTCCGGAAGGATTTCAACGAGCAGAGTTTCAGCAGGAACATGGATTTGTTGATAGGATCGTGCACCGTGAAAAATTACGGGATGAGCTGGGAAAGATCCTGCAGATGCATTGTGCAGCAAGTTCAGAAAAGAGGGCAGTGTGAAAAATACCGCTAATGCAGTATTTTTCGCACGGGCTATTTGTGCCGCAGGCGTCACAAAGTAGCCTTGATCGCAGAGCAAAATTTGATATTTTGCTCGCGATCCTTCGACGCGGAGCGTCTGCGGAATGGAGATTAATATGAGTGATACAATGAAAACCGTTTCGATTGCCAGGAAGATTCAAAGACCGACTTCCCGACAATTTATTGACTTACTTTTTGATGATTTTATAGAATTTCATGGGGATCGTTACTATGGGGATGATGGTGCGATCGTCGGAGGAATTGCTTCGTTTGAGGGGCAGCCGGTTACCGTGATCGGAATACAAAAGGGTCATACTTTGGATGAAAATGTGGCATGTAATTTTGGACAGCCTAATCCTGAGGGATACCGTAAGGCACTGCGTTTGATGAAGCAGGCAGAGAAGTTTCACAGACCGGTCATTACTTTGGTCAATACAGCAGGAGCGTATTGTGGCATTGGCGCTGAGGAACGAGGACAGGGAGAAGCCATTGCCCGCAATCTGATGGAAATGTCTAGGCTGCGTACACCGATCATCAGTATCTTCTTAGGGGAAGGCGGCAGCGGCGGTGCGTTGGCACTGGCAGTGGCTGATACGGTATGGATGCTGGAACATGGAATGTATTCCGTATTATCGCCGGAAGGATTTGCCAGTATTTTGTGGCGTGATTCCTCCAGAGTAGAGGAAGCGGCAGAGTTGATGAAGATGACGGCAGATCATTTGCTGAAAAATCATGTGATCGACCGTAAATTTACCGAATCGCCCAATGGACTGGAAAAGGATATGCCATATACGACGGATCAGATCCGAGCAGCATTGGAGCAGACACTTCCGGAATTGATGCAGCTGCCAACTGACGAATTACTGCAAAAGCGGTATGAGAGATTTCGTCAGTATGGAGAATTTACGGAGTAGATGAAGAAAATGAATTTATAAAAAAGAGCAAAACCAGCGTTTTGCTCTGCAAGAATTGCTAAAGCAATTCTTGGTGGCATAACACCACATTATGAGCAGTTTCCTATTCATAAAAAAGGGGCTGTCGCCTCACGATTTTTGAATCGTTAAAGCGACAGCCGCTTTTGTGTTTTAAAGAATTAACATGTTCATTTAACGCTTTAATGCGAAAGAACATATTGCGATTATCCGATCTGGCGGATCCCGTCTTTTTCAATCTTGATCTTTCCTGCTTTCATTAAATGTCCGATGGCGCGCTTAAAAGCATTTTTACTCATGTGGAACTGCTGTTTGATCACTTCCGGATCGCTCTTATCATGATAAGGTAAAAATCCATCGGCAGTCTCCAGACACTCGTAGATCAATTCGGCATCTTCGTTCATTTGTGCAGGAATTTTCTTGCGGACGCTCAAAGTCAGGCGACCGTCTTCCATCACTCGTGCTACGCGGGCATATACCGGCTGGTTGATGCGGTAAGTCTCAAACACTTCTTTCTTAGGAAGTAATGCGGAATATTGATCGTCAACGGCGATAAATACACCAAAATTATCACTGATCTCATAGACGCGTCCAAAGACTTCATCATCCTGGACATAGTGGGAATCATTGCGAAGGGCTTCATATACTTTCATAGAAGCACATAATCGTTCGCTCTTATCCAAATATAAAGTGACCAGTACGGCATCGCCTTCTTTAACCGGGTACAACTGCTCCTTAAATGGAAGAAACAGATCCTTGCTGAGTCCCCATTCCAGAAACGCACCGATCGCAGTAACCTCTTTGACATATAATCTTGCCACGCCTCCTAAGGTGAGATCCGGTTCGAGTGTCGTAGCGATCGGACGGTCTTCGGAATCTTTGTATACGAAGACATTGATAATATCCTTAAGCTCCGTGTCCTTTGGAACCTGCGCCTTAGGTAAAAGGATCTTATCCTTTTCCTCTCCTGTCAAAGTATTCAAAAACACACCGAAGTCTGTTTTTTTCACAACGGTCAATTCTTGAAATTTTCCAAGTTCTATTTTTTGTGCCATGTAAATCTCCATTTCTACTTATCTTAATTCTATATTAATGCAAAACTTCTCGCTCTAAAGTAAGCGTAAATTTTGCACAGTTCTTTTTCAGTATACGCATTTTTGTGGGAAAAAGCTAGTCTTATTCTGAAAGAGCGAATTTGTGAGTTGCCAATGGAGGCGAAACGATATATGATAATACAGAGCAGAAGAAAAGCTCAACAATATTCTACAAACATAGAAAGAGAGGTAATACATATGGCAACAGTAATCAGCACAGACAAGGCACCGGCAGCAATCGGCCCATATTCACAGGCTGTGGAGGTAAACGGAATGGTCTATACCTCCGGAATGATCCCAATCAATCCTGCAACCGGAGAACTTGTGACAGGCAGCGTGGAAGCACAGGCAGAGCAGGCAATCTCTAACTTGGAAGCATTGTTAGCAGCATCCGGCACTTCTATCGAGAAAGCAGTGAAGACAACGGTATTTATCAGCGATATGAATGACTTTGGAAAGATCAATGAAGTGTATGCAAAACATTTCAAAGAGCCATACCCAGCCAGATCCTGCGTACAGGTAGCCCGTCTGCCAAAGGATGTTGCGATCGAAATTGAGGCTGTAGCAGTCAAAGAGTGATCGTTTGTCGTTGTGTGATAGGCATTTGATAGAAATAAGTCTATGGCAGTAGAACACATGCAGCGTTTTTGGTAAAATCTTACAGAAGATAGAAATTAAGAAGAAAAGGCAGTAAATACAGGCTTTTTTTGATAAATGAATTTGCTGTATGACTTGACAATCTGAAATACGGTTGTTATAATTGCAGTTGTATGTAACAAATTTGTAATAATTATTACGAATTGTTACAAAAAATGTTTAGAAAAATGAATGGCAAAGAAGTAACTTTGATACCGTTGATTGTTAGATTGTAATACAGTATGGAGGATTTTATGATTAAGACACATTGGGTGAAGACAGCCCTTGCATGTGGTGCTGCTGTAACACTTTCCATAGTTGTTGGTGCGGCGCAGCCTGCGTCAGATGCAGCTACATTATGTAAAGAAACAGAGATGGCAGGAATTTCCCTTTCTCTGGATAAATATTATTCTGATAATTATGATGAGATGACAGCGGAACCTACAGAGACACCTGTTCCTACGGAAGCAGCCACTGTGGCTCCTGCAGCAACAGCAGTAGCAACTCAGGCACCGGCAGCCACTGCGGCACCGGCAGCCACTGCGACACCTGCACCTACACCACAGGTTGCAAAGCAGTTTTTGAATACTGCCATTTCCGTTGCAAGCGATTATGTTAATATTCGTAAGTCTCCATCTACAGATGCTAAGATTCTTGGTAAACTGTATGAAGGATGCGCAGCGAAAGTATTATCCAGCAAGAATGGATGGTCTAAGATCGAGTCCGGTTCTGTTACCGGATATATCAAGACAGAGTTTTTGGCAACAGGTGCACAGGCAGAGAAACTGGCAGATAAGTATGGTAAATATTATGCTAAGGTAAAACCGGGTACGATCACATTGAATGTTCGTACAAAGCCAAATACAGAGGCAACGATCTTGACACAGATTCCGGAAGATGAGAGTTATGAAGTAATCAGCATCGGAAAGAATTGGGTAAAGATTGATATTGATGGTGATAGAGGATTTGTTGCAAAAGAATTTGTAAATCTGCATGCTAACTTTAAGAAAGCCGTTTCTATTGAAGAGGAAGAGGCTGAGGCAAAGAGAAAGGCAGCAGCAGAGGAAGCAGAGAGAGAGAGACTTGCCGCATTGGCAGCACAGCAGAGTGCAGCATCAAGCAGTTCATCTTCCTCAAGCAGCAGTTCTTCAAGAAGAAGCAGCTCTTCTTCAAGCAGCTCATCAAGTAGTAGCAGAAGAAGCAGTAGATCATCAAGAAGAAGTAGTTCTTCTTCAAGTAGTTCATCCAGCAAGAAGAGCAGCTCATCAAGCAGTAGCAGAAGAAGCAGTAGTTCTTCTAAGAGCAGCAGCTCTTCCAATAGCACACCAAGCTATTCAGGTGGCGGCAATGGTTCAGAGATTGCATCCTATGCACAGAAGTTCGTTGGAAACCGTTATGTATACGGTGGAGCAAGTTTGACCAACGGAACAGACTGTTCAGGATTCACAATGAGCATTTATGCACAGTTTGGTTACAGTCTTCCACATAGTTCATCAGCACAGGCTGGTTGTGGTAGATCCGTAAGTTTGTCAAGTGTAAAACCTGGCGATCTGATCTTCTATAAGAACGGTAGCAGAATTGGTCATGTTGCTATGTATATTGGCGGCGGACAGGTTGTACATGCTAGTAACCCAAGTGATGGAATCAAGATTTCTAACATGTATTACAGAAAGCCATGCAGCGCTCGTCGTATTGTTGGCTAACAGATTATAACGGATTGCGTGGATGATCCGCAAAAATGTAATAACAGGGGAAATGTCTAAGGTTGACATTTCCCCTTATCTATGATAAAAAAGAATGAGTGATGTTGAAGAAGAGGAGTACGATATCGTATGCCCTAAGAGAGAGTGATTCATTGGCTGGAAGATCACTTGGGATCATCGTTGTCGGAAGGTAGCTTTGGAGTCATATTTCTGAACAGAGTAAGTAAGAAATATCGGTTCATCTCGTTATCGATGCATGAGGTAATGGAAGTTTTACATTGCGATCAAAGGTGGTACCGCGTATACTCGCCCTTTGCACTATCTGCAGAGGGCGTTTTTTACTTTATAGGAAACTTCTTGTTTCCTATAAAGTAAAAAACGCTCCGCGAGGATGCGCATCTCGCGGAGAAGAAGTTAGCTGTAAACAGCACCGCTCGAGCGCGAAAGAGTCGCAAGCGACTCTTTGTACTATGTTAAGAGAAAGGAAAAAGACTATGGCAAAAGAATTGGAAAAAAACTATGATCCTGCGGACATAGAGCAGAGAACCTATGACAAGTGGATCGCAAAGAAGTATTTTCATGCGGAGGTAAATCGTGACAAGAAACCATTCACGATCGTTATGCCACCTCCAAATATTACAGGACAGCTTCATATGGGACATGCCCTGGATAATACGCTGCAGGATATTTTGATCCGTTTCAAGAGAATGCAGGGATATGAGGCTCTTTGGGTACCGGGTACCGATCATGCTTCGATCGCTACAGAGGCAAAAGTCGTAGAAAAGCTGCGTGCCGAGGGAATCAGCAAAGAAGATATCGGAAGAGAAAAGTTTTTGGAGCATGTTTGGGATTGGAAGAAACAGTACGGTGGCCGTATTGTAGAACAGCTTAAGAAGATCGGATCTTCCTGTGATTGGGATAGAGAACGCTTTACGATGGATGAGGGCTGCTCTAAGGCAGTAAAAGAAGTATTTGTAAAGTTGTACAACAAAGACTTGATCTATCGTGGAGAGCGTATTATTAACTGGTGTCCAAAATGTTTGACTTCTATTTCTGATGCAGAGGTTGAGTATGAGGATCAGGCAGGTCATTTTTGGCATTTGCGTTATAAGACAACAGATGGAACCGGTTATATTGATCTGGCGACAACGCGTCCGGAGACATTACTTGGTGATACAGCAGTAGCGGTTAATCCAAATGATGATCGTTATAAAGATATGGTAGGTAAGACTTTGGATCTTCCAATCGTACATCGTCAGATCCCTATTATTGCAGATGATTATGTAGATATGGAATTTGGTACAGGTGTCGTAAAGATCACACCGGCACATGACCCTAATGATTTTGAGGTAGGACTTCGCCATAATCTGGAAGTGACCAATGTACTGACAGATGATGCCAAGATCGTAGAAGATTATCCGAAATATGCAGGTATGGATCGCTATGAGGCAAGAAAAGCGATCGTTGCTGATCTGGAAGCAGAAGGTGCTCTTTTGAAGGTAGAAGACCATGAGCATAATGTAGGCACCTGCTATCGTTGTCATACAACTGTAGAACCACGAGTATCAAAGCAGTGGTTTGTTGCTATGAAAGATCTGGCAAAGCCGGCGATCGATGCAGTGAAGAATGGAGATACAAAGTTTGTACCAACACATTTTGAAAAGACTTATTTTCATTGGTTAGAGAATATTCGTGA
>JALEPA010000037.1 GCA_022766515.1 Lachnospiraceae bacterium
CTTCCAGATCCATCATGAATTCCTGTAGCCAAAGTGTTGCTCTCTTTCCTACAGTTGTAGGCTGTGCAGGCTGAAAATGCGTAAACGCCAGTGTTGGCTGATCCTTATATTTCATCGCAAACTTAGCCAGTTCGTCAATGACATTGACCAGTTTATTCTTTACCAAATGCAGTGCTTCTGTCATGATGATGACATCTGTGTTGTCTCCTACATAACAAGATGTTGCACCAAGGTGAATGATTCCGGCTGCTTTTGGACACTGCTGCCCATATGCATATACATGGCTCATTACATCGTGTCTTACAAGCTTCTCTCTTTCCTTCGCTACATCGTAGTTGATCTCGTCTGCATGCGCTTTTAACTCGTCGATCTGCTCCTGTGTGACTGCAGGACCTCCCTGTTCATTTTTCAATCCCAGTTCATTCTCTGCCTCTGCCAAAGCGATCCACAGTTTTCTCCATGTACGAAATTTCTTGTCCGGCGAGAAAATATACTGCATCTCCTTGCTTGCATACCGTTCTGATAATGGGCTTGTGTATTTGTCTGTGCTCATAATCATCCTCCTTCATCTGTGCTTGGTTATCAAATTTCTTACTTATCAAAATCGCCTCGGATGTCCTCCTTTGGCGGATCAACCGGATACACGCCTGAAAAGCAGGCATGGCAGAATCCCTGATCCCCATCAATCAACTCATCCAAACGATTCTCATCTAAATATCCCAGCGAATCCGCACCGATCATCTTGCAGATCTCCTCCACCGAATGATTATAGGCGATCAACTGGTCACTGGACGGAACATCCGTTCCAAAATAGCATGGGTACAAAAACGGTGGTGAACTGATTCTTACATGAACCTCGGTTGCACCTGCGTCTTTGATCATCTTGACAATGCGCGCACTCGTTGTTCCTCGAACGATGGAATCATCGATCATGACAACACGCTTGCCTCGTACGACCTCTCTCAAAACATTCAGCTTGACCATAACACTGCTTTCTCTCGCTGACTGCTTTGGTTTGATAAAGGTTCGTCCCACATAACTGTTTTTTACAAATGCTGTGCCGTATGGAATCCCTGACTCCATCGCATAGCCCATCGCTGCCGGATTACCGGACTCCGGTACTCCAACGACAATGTCTGCCTCTACCGGATAATCCTGTGCCAAGATCCTTCCTGCTTTCAAACGGGAAGAATGTACATTTTTTCCATCAATGTAACTGTCCGGTCTGGCAAAATAAATATACTCAAAAATACACTTTGCGTGTTTTTCGGATACCATACTGCGGTCTGACTGAATCCCCTGCGGTGTGATCGTTACGATCTCTCCCGGCTCAACATCTCTCACAAACTCTGCACCTACTGTATCTAATGCACATGATTCAGAAGAAAGAAAATACGCATGATCTCTCTTTCCAATGCAAAGTGGTCGGAATCCAAAAGGATCTCTTGCTCCGATCAGCTTGCGCGGACTGGCTACTACCAGCGAATACGCACCCTTGATCTTCTGCATTGCAAGCTTGACCGCTTCCTCTGCAGTTCCTACATGAAGACGCTCTCTGGCGATCAAATAAGCGATCACCTCCGAGTCGATCGTTGTGTGAAAAATAGCACCGCTAAGCTCTAACTCTCTGCGCAGATCCACTGCGTTGACAAGATTTCCATTATGTGCCAGCATCAAAGTTCCCTTGATATAATTTAACACTAATGGCTGGGTATTTTCCGGAATACTTGCTCCAGCTGTAGAATATCTTACATGGCCGACACCAATGTCACCCTGTAGTTTTTCCAGCTTTTCTGCATCAAACACCTCATTGACCAGTCCCATGCCCTTAAGCATCTGCGAATTGCGTTTCTCTCCATCCGTGCGGCTCACGGCGATTCCACAACTCTCCTGACCTCGGTGCTGTAGCGAAAATAATCCATAATAGATCGAGGACGCAACATTTCCGCCATCCATATCATACATTCCAAACACGCCACATTCTTCCCCTAATTTAGGTTCGTCCACTCCGGCGAGTAAGCATGTTTGGTTCTGACACCCGTTACAATCTTTCTGTCTGTCACAATTCATTTTGATCTCCTTCACGCTGTCTGCTGCCTATCGATTGTCAGTCACCCTCTACATTATACCGTTTTCTACAAATCACGCAAGACTTCTACTGCTTTTTCGCAGATTTTTTTGCAGATTTCTTGTTCTTTTTGCTCTTTGGCTTCGGTGTTGCCGTCGGAGCAGGGGTGATCGTTGGTGCTTCAGTTGCAGCAGCGATCGTCTGGATGTCCTCCTCTGTCAAAATGCCGTGCTTAAATTTTGTTTTCAAAATACGGATCACCGATTCTTCCAGCCTTGCCTGAGGAATACTTCCGTCCTGAACGGCTGTCAAAATCGCTTGATACGCCTGCGTCAGATCATTTGGCATCAGGATCATATCTGCTCCCGCCTTGAAGGCGTTGACTGCCGCCTCTGCCGGTGTATAGTTGTCCGTGATCGAACTCATATCAAAGGCATCGGTGATCACAATACCGCCAAATCCAAGTTCCTCACGCAGGATCGTTTTCATGATCAACTCGGACATACTTGCCGGTTCTTTCGTTTCCGTAACTCTGCTGACAGAAATATGCGATACCATGACAAATTCCGCTCCTGCCTGTATTCCTGCTTGAAATGGTACAAAATCAAGATCTCGCAGCTTGGAAATACTGCTGTCGATATCCACACTTTCTACATGCGTATCTCCGGAAGAAGCTCCCTGTCCCGGGAAATGTTTCAAAGTTGCACATACGCCTCGTTCCTGACAGCCCTGCACAAATGCAGAGACTAATTCCGATACCTTGTCCGGATCTGAGCCAAAAGAACGGTTTCCGATCTCAGCATTTAAGTCGCTCGTCTTCACATCTGCCACTGGAGCAAAATCCACATTAAATCCTAACTGTCGGATCTCTCTGGCAATCGTGCGACCCATTTCATATACATAAGTGCCGTCTTTATTTTTACCAATGCTTTCCGCGCTCGGAAATGCTGTTGTTTTCATTTTCTTATTAGAAGAAACCCTAGCTACATCTCCACCCTCTTCATCCACCGTGACGAACAAAGGAGTTTTACTGTTGACTTGCAGCCGTTCGATCATATGCGATGTCTTCTTACGGTTGGATATATTTCTGGAAAACAGGATCACACCGCCTACCGGAATCTCTGCGAGTTTCTGTTTCATCGCTTTCGTACATTTCTTGAACTCGTAATACCCGCCCTGTGTCGTATCCAATTCTTCCAGCTTGACTACGAAAAGCTGTGCCACTTTTTCTTCCAATGTCATTTGATCTGCATACTGTCTTGCAAAAGCCGATGCATCTTCTTCCGTCAATTCCACTACGGGCATTTCCGATGCAAGCGGTGTTTCTTTTGCAGATGGCTCATATTTTTTGTAAGAATCTTTGTCCTTACCGCCAAACAGGCTGCATCCGGTTGTCGTGCTCAACATGGCAACCGTCAAAAGACCTGCGATCAATCGTTTTGCTATTTTGTTTCTTCTCTTTTTTCTCATGAAAAACCTCATTTCTCTGTTTGAAAAAAATTGTGGTAACTGTCCAAGCTGCCCTGCATAGTATAGGACTGTAAATAAATTTTACTGTCGGATCATAGCCGGCAGATTGGAGGAATTATGAGTGATTTAGCAACAACAAACTGTGGATGCAGCTCAAACGACAACGGATGCAACTGGATTATCATCCTTTTGCTCCTGTGCTGCTGCGGTGGCAACAACGGCTTTGGAGGTTTCGGCAACGGATGTGGATGTGGCGATAATAGCTGCAGCTCCATCATCTGGATCCTGCTGATCCTTTGCTGCTGCGGAAACGGCTTCTAAACCCTGCCGCAAAAATACTTACTTCATAAACCATAGGATATTCCTGGCTGGCAGGCAGCCGCGAAACAATGCGGCCGCCTGTTTTGCTGTATAAAGATAAGGGTGTATAGACAAATGCCAAGGGCAAAACAACCGTCTTGCCCTTGCTGTCAGTTTGGAAAATTTCTTTTCCTCATACATTGTCTGTCAATCTCATACACAGTATCCGCTTCGATGATCAAATCGCTATCGGAAGACAGACGGTGCACCGATCTGTCATACCCTTTCTCATAAGATACCTTTTCTCTGTCAGACATCTCTCTCCTGCCATTTTGCTGTTCTTCCAGAGAAGCATTGCTTGCTTTTCCACCATAATAATAGTATCGCATGGATCTAACATCCCCCTAAAGTATATGCTCTGACGGATCTGCCGGAACAATTCCGACTCCTTATCGTATACTATTATTGTATGCAAGATCGCATGTCAGGTCACTTTGATCTGCCTGTTCACACGACATGTTTTTGCAATTTTCTATACATCAAAAAATCGTTTAATTCCATCAAGTCTGGAAGTCATCGACTGCAGTAACAAGTCTAACACTGTCACCGCAACCATCGTTTCTACTACAACAACGGCTCTTGGCACAATGATCGGATCGTGTCTTCCTCGGATCTGAATGTCTCTATCCTTTCCATCTCTGCCAACAGTATGCTGTGTTTGTGCAATCGAAGGTGTCGGCTTGATCGCAGCACGCAATACAATATCACTGCCGTCACTGATACCACCCAAGATTCCTCCGGCATGATTGCTCGCCTTAGCGATCCCCTGCTCTGTCTGTACAAAAGCATCGTTAAAATCAGAAGCCCTGCTTTCTGCTGCCGCAAAACCATCTCCGATCTCTACTCCTTTGACCGCGCCGATCGACATGACTGCCTGTGCTAATTTTGCATCCAGTTTATCAAATACCGGCTCGCCTACTCCGGCCGGCAGTCCTTTGACCACACATTCTATCACGCCACCTGCGGAATCCTGTTGCTCAATGCACTGCATCAAACGATCCTCCGCAGCCACCGATGCATCCAAGTCCGGCATATATAACGGACTTTTCATAATATTTTCTCTGGATGCTTTGGTTGGATCAATGGAAATTCCCGCAATCGACTTGCT
>JALEPA010000039.1 GCA_022766515.1 Lachnospiraceae bacterium
TCTTATTCTCATTGCCATTAAGCAATCGCACGATATTTTGGCGGTGCTGCACATACGCAAGCACCGTAAATAACAAACTGATGATCATTTCATGTACAAAGATCGCATCCTGTCCATGAAATAGTAAAGTATTTGCCGGAATATACCAGGCAACGATCAGAGATCCAAGGGAAACATACCGTGTAATTCCCACGATCACTGCAAAAATCGCCAAACCGATCGGTGTCATAATAGGATTAGCGGCTGACAAGACAACAGCCGATGTCACTGCAATCCCCTTTCCACCCTTGAAGTGAAGATAAAATGGGAAATTGTGTCCTAATACAACGCCAAGACCGCAGTACAGGCAAAGCAAATACGCCAGTTCCCCGTCAAACAGGATCCGTATGATCACGATCGGAACGATCGCCTTGGCAAGATCCCCTACAAAGGTAATGAGTGCCGGCAATTTTCCCAAAGTACGCAGTACATTTGTCGTACCTGCATTTCCGCTTCCCTGTGTACGAATATCTACATGATACAGTTTTCCAACAAAATAGCCGCTGGAAATGCATCCCAAAAAATATCCTACCACTATACAAATCAAATACTGTAACATAGTACCGTTCTCTCCTCCATCGCCTGCTTTATTTCTGCTTACGCTCTCTGATCAGGAAACGCAATGGTGTTCCCGCAAATCCAAACGCCTCTCGTATCTTGTTTTCCAAATATCTCGTATAGGAAAAATGCATCAACCGCTTGTCATTGACAAATACCACAAAGGTAGGTGGTTTTACGCTCACCTGCGTCATGTAATAGATCTTCAAACGGCGTCCCTTATCTGAAGGCGGCTGCTGCATAGCGACCGCTTCCATCAGGATCTCGTTGACTACACCCGTTGCGATACGAAGAGAATGATTCTGGATCACCGTCTCCAGCGCATCAAATAACTTCGGAATTCTCTGTCCCGTTTTCGCTGAGATAAATAAGATCTCCGCATATGGCATAAAGGATAAGGTATTACGGATCTCATTCGTAAATTTCTTTACCGAATGGTTATCTTTTTCGATCGCATCCCATTTATTGACGGCAATGATCATACCACGACCTCTGTCATGAGCGATTCCGGCAATCTTGGCATCCTGCTCTGTGATTCCCTCTTCCGCATCGATCATCAGTACTACGACATCCGCTCGCTCTACCGCAGAAACCGTACGCAAAATACTGTAGCGTTCGATCTCTTCCTTGATCTTATTTTTACGGCGCAGTCCTGCCGTATCAATAAAGACATAATCCTTGCCTTCCCATTGAATATCCGTATCGATCGCATCACGAGTCGTTCCCGCTACATCTGACACGATCACGCGGTTTTCTCCTAACAATTTATTGATCAAAGAGGATTTACCTACATTTGGCTTACCAACGATCGCAATACGAGGGCGCTCGTCTTCCTCTTCCTCCATATCCTGTGGAAATAACGCAGTCACTTCATCTAACATATCACCAAGTCCCTGCTTATTCAGAGAAGAGATCGGATGTGGATCACCGATTCCCAGATTGTAAAACTCATACACATCCGGGAGCATCTTCTCATAATTGTCCACTTTATTGACCACCAGCACGATATTTTTATGCGCACGGCGCAGCATATCAGCTACTTTATAATCTGCATCGACCAATCCCTGCTGTACATCCACCAAAAACATAACAACATCTGCCATTTCGATCGCCATCTCCGCCTGCTCACGCATACTGCGAAGCATCTGGTTATTGGTCTCCGGCTCGATTCCACCGGTATCCATCAATGTAAAGTTGTAATTGAGCCAGCTTACTTCCGCATAGATACGATCTCTGGTCACACCAGGCGTATCTTTAACAATGGCTATTCGCTCGCCCGCTATCATATTAAACAATGTAGATTTTCCCACATTAGGTCTTCCTACGATTGCAACTATTGGCTTACTCATATATTCTACCTTTGCCTTTCTGTAGTCTTGACAGATCTTAGCTTTCTACTACATTTCCAGCCAGATACTCTTCCACTTTCTGACGGAGCATATCTTTCATCACGATCGTCTTTGCGTCAAATCCATAGTATGACTTGAAATTCTTATTCAGTGTATCCTCACTGTCGATATTATTGCTCGTCATCACATCTTTGATCTGTTTCTGGTATTCGTCTTTGCTAACTTCGATCTTTTCCTTCTGTGCGATCGCATTGTAAACGACCTCTTCGCCGGCCGCATCTTTGGCTGTCTGCTCTTTCTGAGCATCGTAGCTTTCCTGTGTCAGATTCTGACTCTTCATATAATCCTCTAATGTTGCACCGTTCTGGCTCAGATAAGTATTCATGGCACTCTCTAAGCGTGTCTTGTTATCCTCTACAAACTGCTTTGGATATTCATTGATCTTGGAAGCATCCATCACCTTATCCCAGGCAAGTCCCTGTACAACATCTTTACGCATGGCTGCCTTGTATTCCTCTGCTGAATCGTAACCGGATACTTTTTCCTTTACAAACGCATCATCAAACTTTGGAATGTTCTCTTTTCCCTGCTTGGAATTGATCGTCACCGTAAACACTGCCGGCTTGCCCGCAAGATCTGTGTTTAACGAATAGTCGGACGGGAATGTCACATCAACATCGTAAGTACCACCGATCTTCTTTCCGATCAAAGCTTTCTCAAAGCCATCAATGAAAGTGTTGGATCCGATAGTAAGATCATAGCCGCTCGGATTCGTGTCCTTTGTAAGCGATCCACCGTCAAATTCCTTGCCATCGACTTTACCTACATAATAAATGTTTACTGTGTCACCATCAGCAACCACACCTTTTTTTACCGTCTCATAAGTCTTATTCTGCTCCAAAAGCTGGTCGATCTGTGACTGCAGTTCTTTGTCGATATCCGCAGTCTTCAAAGAGATTGTCTTATAGTCCCCCAAAGTCACTGCTTTATCATAATCCACCTTTTCTGTCTTCTCTACCGTCTTTTTCTTCCCACATCCTGCAAAAAGGACGGCACACATTGTCACACACAATGCCATTCCTGCTACTTTTTTATTCACGCTGCTCCTCCTAATCTAACTCGGTTTGGTGCTCTTACCACACCGTTTCCCAGTATATATTTCTTGTTTTTTTCGCATATTCACAATATACA
>JALEPA010000063.1 GCA_022766515.1 Lachnospiraceae bacterium
CCTTCGATCCGCTTTGCAGCATAGCCTGCCTTATGCATCTGCTCCTCTACATTGCTGATCAATGCCTGGATCTGGTTGCTGTTATCACCACTGGCAATGATAAAGTAATCTGCGATCATCGTGATCTCAGAAATATCAATCACCTTAATATCGTATCCTTTCTTTTCATCCAATGCGTCATAGGCGATCTTCGCCATCTTTCTCTGCTCTGTCATATCGTTACTCCTCCTTCTTTGCTCTTACTATCACACAATGCCCGGTAATATTGATAGGCTTCCATCGTATTCGGATCCATTGCCTTTGCAGGTCCCGCCTGCCCGGTCTGCGATTCCAAATACGATAATGTATTTTCCAATGTCATACAGACCGCACGGTCAATATCGACAAACGCCATCTTCCGCACTTCCTGTAACCCTGGGATTTCTTTGCGATGTGGCTCAATATAGTCCGCCAAAAAAACAATCTGTTCCAATTTCGTCATCTGCTTTCTGCCCGTCGTATGATAACGGATTGCTGACAGGATCTCTTCATCTTCGATCCCATAGCGTTTTCTGGCATAATATGCACCTAACTTTGCATGTAAAAGCTGTGGATTTTGCCGTTCCACCTCTTCGATCGGGATCTGGTATTTCTTAGCTTTTTCCAACATCTTATCACCGGAACAGTATTTCGCACAGTCATGCAACACACCTGCCAAAGATGCCTTTTCCAGATCAACGCCATACCGCATTGCTAACGCAGCCGCAGTATAACGCACACCAACCGTATGAATATAACGGCCTGTCGCCAATCTTTCTTTTACCTTTTTTTGTAACTGTTCTATCTCTTCCTGCATTTGTTTTCCTCCGTCAGATTTCTGCCCATACAGTGTCATGACAGCTATCTGTGCCGCCGATACAACTGCTTCTCTTCGATAAACAGCCGCACCGCATCCGGAACCATTTCCCGGATCGATTGTCCCTTTTGAATCCTATCTCGTATCTCACTGGAACTAATGTCGATCTGTGGCATCGACAGCACTTTGATCCGTGCCCGGTAACGCTCTTCCAAATGTTGCTTTTGCTGCTCCATCTGTCGCTGGCTCACACCGTCTCTTGCCACAGCAAACACCGTACAAAGCTTCATGATCTTTTCCGGCTCATGCCAGTGTTCCAGCTGAAAAAAAGAATCCGCTCCCAAAATAAAACACCATTGTACTTCCGGTTGCTGTCTGCACAATAGTTCCAAAGTATCGGAAGTATAAGTAATCCCCTGCCTCTTTAGTTCAAAGTCAGAATATACAAATGCTTCCCGCTCGGAAATTGCCCGCTTGATCATCTCTGTGCGAAGCATTTCTCCGGTAATGTGCTTTTCTAATTTGTGTGGTGGGATCTTTGATGGCATGAACCATACTTGATCCAAGTCTCCCTGCTCCCAAGCAGCATTCGCCATCTCCAAATGTCCATAGTGGATCGGGTCAAAGGTTCCCCCCATTATCCCTATTCGTTTCATTTTCGTTTATTCCCGGCAGCTCGTTTAGCCGCGCGCTTTCTTTTTTCTTCCAGCTCATAGTTTTTCTTATACAAGACAATCTTCTTGCCGATCACCTGCACGACCTCTGATCCGGTTCTCTCGGATAATACGACCGCAATTTCCTTCGGATCGTCCAAGCAGTTCTTCAATACTGAAATTTTTACCAATTCTCTGGCTCTTAATGCATCTTTGACCGCATCGATCATCTGCGGTGTCAAACTGGACTTTCCAATGTGAAAAATGCTGTCTAATTTCATTGCCTGCGTTTTCAACGCCGCTCTCTCTTTACTTGTCATTTGCTCTCTCCTTCCATATTTTTTGAGTATACCATACAAACCCACTGAAATGCTACATATTTTTCCTGTCAGCGCATATTTTATAACAATCTCTATTCTTATAAAATGTCACAAAACAAGGATCGGCACCTTCCCATCCCTTGCTTTGTACATAGAAATGAGGATCTGTATGTTTTCATTCCCATCTCCCAGCCAAGGGAGCATCCAACGCTTTGCTCTTGCTTCTTGTAAAGTGATCAGCAATTTTCTATACAATAAAAGACGGATCGCTTTCGTTATGCTGATCGTCTTCTTCCTGACGACCGTCTGTTTTCCGATCCATGCGATTGCCGCCCCGGCATCCACTGACAAAGATGCAGAAATACTGACGGGAGATTCCGACCTGAATATCACCGCAAAATCAGCAGTGTTGATCGATAACACTTCGGGACGGGTTTTATATGAGAAAAACAAAGATAAGAAGCGAATCCCAGCCAGCATCACAAAGATCATGACGCTATTCTTGATCTTTGAAGCCATCGAAAAGGGAACCTGTCATCTGGAAGATTCCGTCTCTGTCAGCGAACACGCCGCTTCAATGGGTGGCTCACAGGTTTTTCTCGAACCGGGTGAAACGCAGACGGTCGATACGATGATCAAATGCATCAGCATTGCGAGTGCCAACGACGCAGCCGTAGCAATGGCAGAACATATTGCCGGATCAGAAACGGCATTTGTCAAGGCAATGAATGAAAAAGCAAAGCAGTTAGGAATGAAGCACACACATTTCAAAAACTGCAACGGCTTGGATGACTCGATCCAGAGCGGTCATTACAGCAGTGCCTATGATGTTGCCTTGATGTCTCGTGCCCTCGTCACAAAGTACCCGGATATTTCCAAATATTCTACTGTTTGGATGGATACGATCACCCACAGCACCAAAAAAGGAGACAAAGAGTTTGGTCTGACAAACACCAACAAACTGATTCGCACTTATGACGGCATCACCGGATTAAAAACCGGATCGACCTCAAAGGCAAAATACTGTCTGAGTGCTACCGCCTGCAGAGATCACACAAACCTAACTGCCGTGATCATGGGAGCTCCGGATCACAAGGTGCGCTTTTCGCAGGCTGCTTCTCTCCTTGATTACGGGTTTGCCAACTGCACTTCCTATGTAGATCAGGCAGAAAAGATCCCTCTGAAACCACAAAAAATATCCGGCGCCGTCAAGGAAACGGTGTCTGTGCGGGTCCAAAAAGATTTCCGTTATACCCTATTTGGTGCTGAGCAGGATCAAACACCTAAGCGCAGTATTCAGTACAAAAAAAATCTGACCGCCCCTGTGAAAGAAGGCGATCAGATCGGATCTGTTTCTTATTCTTTAGACGGAAAAGAAATTGGTTCCCTTCCTATCTATGCAAGTGAAACTTTAGCAAAAGCCAAGTACCCGGATATTTTACAAAGACTGCTTCTACAGGCACTCGGTAAATAACAGCTTATTCTCCCGAACCTCTGCTGTACTCAAAATCTCCTTTGCCGTCGTAATCAAACACAAATTGATTTAACGCTTCTGCATTGGCACTGGTATCCCATGCGCTTCCTCCGGATGTCATAACAATGCAGGAGCCACAAGAAAATTCACCATTCTGTCCACTACGGAAATATCCCTGCACCGGAATCTGCAACTGATATACGGTTGTCGTTCCCATACCAACAACATCTTTCATATAATCTGTAATCTGCTCGTTGGTCAAGTCGGTCGTTATCTTTTTCAAAACGGAATTGGCAATATCCAACCAATCGCTCATTGGCATCTTCTTCACCTTATTAAAGACCGCATTGATGATCGTACGCTGTCTCCAAGTACGACCGTAGTCATCACGCAGACCTGTGATCGTTGTGACACCGCCTTTACGGATACGACAGTAACCCAATGCCTGTGCACCGTCCAAAGTCTGTTTTCCAACCTTTACATTACGGCTGCTCTTCTTACGAATGTAGTTCGTACTATTCAAGTAGCTGGCTTCAGACTCCGTCAACTCTGCCTCAACACCGCCTACTTTATCTACAATCTTTGTAAACGCTGAAAAACCAACTTCTACATAACCATCTAACTCGATGTTAAAATTCGTAGCGATCGTCTTGTAAAGCAACTCAACGCCACCATAAGAATTAGCCGCATTTAACTTATTCTTTCCATGTCCTGGGATCTCTACCACAAGATCTCGCATCAAGGAAGTCAGTTTCAGAGTTCCATGTTTCATATCCATCGTTGCAATGATCATGGTATCTGTCAATCCACCGGCTCCATATCCCTTTTCTTCACGGTAATCGTTACCGATCAGCAGGATATTGACGATCTGATCATCCGAATTGACCTTGATACCACTCAGGTCTACATTTGCCAATGCAGTATCATAATCTCGATTGACCTGATTCAAGCTGTTGTTGAAGATCACCTGTGCTTTCGCGACAAAAAAGCCTGCCAAAACACTGATCGCCAGCAAAATACCCATCACAACTTTTTTCCACATACTAATCCTCATTTCTGCACATTTGTTCTTTACACATTTATACCGGTGTGCACAGGTACAAATGCTTTTCTTTAGTTTGTACTGCTTCCGGAACTTTTACCCGGCTTATATTCAAAATCACCTTTACCATCGTATTTGAAAATAAACTGACGCATTGCTTCAGAATTGCAGCTTGGATCATGTGTCTGGCTTGTACCATCACTTGGCACCAAACTCCATCCCTGTGCATACGGAAATACACCGTTTCGGTCTTCCCAGTAATATCCATTGACCGGAATCTGCAACTGATCGATATCCGTCGTTCCCATCAACGCTGCATCTTTCAAATACTGTAAAATTGTCTCATTATCCAGATCTGTTTTCACATTTGCCAAAACTTTATCTGCCACTTCCAGCCATTTGGAAATCGGCTGACTCTTCATTTTATCAAAAATGGATGACAATACGGTACGCTGACGCCATGTTCTTCCGTAATCGTCCGTCAATCCGGTGACGGTACGCACACCACCCTTTCGGATACGGCAGAAACCTAATGCCTGCGCTCCGTTCAGCGTCTGCTTACCAACCTTCACCGTACGATATTTCTTATTACGAATATAGTTGGTGCTGTTCAAATACTTCACCTCAGACTCTGACAACTCTACTTCAACACCGCCAACAGCATCGACAGCATCCACGAAACCATCAAATCCTACTTCTGCATATCCGTCCACCTTGATGTTAAAATTCTGTGCAATCGTTTTATACAGATTCTTCAAGCCGCCAAACTCTTTCTTTCCGGAAGCATTGATCTTCATCTTCTTATCCTGTCCCGCAACATCGACCAAGGTATCACGCATGATCGTTGTCAGCTTCAAGGCATTGTGCTTCTTATCCATCGTACCGATCATAATAACATCATTCAGTCCCGGAGAAGTGCTTCCGTCATAAGTACGGTAGTCATCTCCCAAAAGCAGAATATTAACAATCTTATCATCGGATTCCACATGAATGTTACTCAGATCAACAGAGCTCAAGTTTGTATCCAGATCTCTATTGATATGATTTAATCTCCCCTCAATGGTAACTTGTGCTTTGGCTGCCAGAAAACCTACCACCAAACTGCACACCAGCAATACGCTTAATACAATTTTTTTCCACATTGTTGTTATCCCCCTGTAAAACCTCAATAGACTGTACCCTCTTATCGACAGGCACAAAACTATTTTTGCCCAAAATGCTCAAATCTAAGCTATTATACCAAAAAACTACAAATCTGACAATAGTTTGACAAAAAAAGCACAGAAAGTAAAGATTTCCGCAAAGAGAATTGACGAGGACGCATTTCAAATTTATAATAATAAGAGCGTCAAAAAATCGGATTTTCTTATGGGATCAAGGTGTCATAAGGCCTTTTTCCTGACGGAGATATTTTCTAAAGATTTGTGCCGCAATACATATGGAATAGGAGGGTTTACTTATGGCACGAGGTGCAGGAAAAAATAACTGGGCGTTGTTTTTACTGGTACTTGCCGGAATCGTGATCGGCAGCTTTATCGCTCAGGCAACAGCTGGCATTTCCGCGCTTTCCTGGTTAAACTATGGACAGCACTTTGGTATTACCAAACCGTTGATCTTAGATCTTGGTATTTTGGTCTTAACCTTTGGATTCAAGATCAAAATCACAATAGGAAGCATCATTGGAATCTTGATCGCTACGATCATTTATCATTTTATTTAAGATATTGTAATCGTCTTTTTATTAAGAAGTGAACAAAGAGTCGCTTGCGACTCTTTCGCGCTCGAGCGGTGCTGTTTACAGCTAACTTCTTCTCCGCGAGATGCGCATCCTCGCGGAGCGTTTTTTTACTTTATAGGAAACGAGAAGTTTCCTATAAAGTAAAAAAGCAGCAGGTACGATGAATCCGCACCTGCTGCTTTTTTGTTATCGTGATTCGGAGAACGCTCTTATGACCGGGCCTTCCCCCAAAACTTCGTTATTCTTATATGCTTATTTGGATGCACGGTAATAATTGATCAGGCATCCCTTTACGATAATATCTCTCTCATCATCGGTCAGGTCACCTAATTTCAAAGTAAATTCCTTCATATCATCGCCAACCACATAAGCTTTGATCTCATCCACTTTATTTTCTACCGCAGCTTTTACATCTTTTACAAAAATGTAATCTCCATTGTGGAATGGAATCTCATCCGGATACAGGAATGGTAACATTCCCCAGTTGATCAGGTTAGAACGATATCTCTTTGTCGCATATTCCTTAGCGATATTTGCAAGTCCGCCCAATACTTTCTGGCAAGATGCCGCCTGCTCTCTGGCTGATCCATCACCCGGTTTCACCGCATATACCATACTTCCGATCTGTGTCTTTGTAGGATCTACGCTGAATTTCTCATTGATCTTTGCAAATACCTCTTTTACCTCCGGAAGTGCTGCATAAATATCTTCTCCTGCAATACGAGCCTTCTCTCCAAGCTGCACTGCCTTAGCCTTACCAACATATTCCGGATCTTTTCGAGATAAAGTAAACTCTGCCAATCCCAATGGATTAGAACGGAAAGAAGAAGTCTCACCGGAAGGGATCAACTCATCCGTCGTTGTTACAGGATCATGGATCTCGGAAACGACCTTGATCAAAATATCATCGGTCAATGCAGACATCTCCGGCCAATCCTTAATGTTTGGTCCAAACTTCACTTCCTCAGAAGGATCTGCTTTGCCGACACCATCGTAGATACGGTTCTCGTAAATGGTCTTATCAAAGAAATATTTTGGTCCGGTATAAGTGACATCCATATCCGTTGCAGATGTCAGATAACCCTTATTCGCTGCAGTTGCTGCGATGGAACGAGCATCCATCAACGCTACAGAGGAGATCTGGCCATTCTGGATCTTAGAACCTTCACGGTTCGGGAAGTTTCTCGTAGAATGACGAATACTAAAGGCATTGTTTGCCGGTGTATCACCAGCACCAAAGCAAGGTCCGCAGAATGCTGTCTTAACGATCGCACCTGTCTCCATCAGATCTGCCAAACGGCCATTCTTAGCCAACTCCATATAAATTGGTGTAGATGCCGGATAAATACTTAATGTAAACTCATCCGCTCCGATGCTGGCACCTTTCAAAATGTCTGCTGCCGCACAGATATTTTCAAAACCACCACCAGCACATCCTGCAATAATTCCCTGATCGACATATAATTTTCCGTTTCTTACTTTATTCTTCAAAGTAAAGTCAACCTGACCATCCAGAGAAACTAATGCCTTCTTATCCACATCGTCCAAGATGTCCATCAAATTGGCATTTAACTCATCAATCGT
>JALEPA010000090.1 GCA_022766515.1 Lachnospiraceae bacterium
AAAATATGCTTGGAGACCAAATTAAATATCTGCGTCAACTGCACAAGATCAGTCAAGTAAAACTTGCTGAAGAATTGAGTGTTACAAAGCAGACTGTCAGTAATTGGGAAAACAACAATATTATGCCTTCTGTAGAATTACTAAAAAAAATATCCATTTATTTTTCCTGTTCTACTGACTTTCTATTAGAATTGAATCAAAATCCAATGGAATTATATATTGATACTACTGGGTTGACGAAACAACAAATTGTACACATTCAACAAATTGCAGATGACTATAAAGATCTTATGCAAAAAAATGAATTATCTAAAAAACACTAAATGAAAAACGGGACAAAACATTGGTTTTGCCCCGTTTTATAAAATAGAAATATTCTTATTACCTCTTTTAATCTTCCTCTTCTGCCTGTACAGAGAGCACCTGACGCTTTCTAGCCATTTCATCGTTATCAAGATACTCATCATAAGTAGAGATCTTATCGATCAGACCACCTGGTGTGATCTCCATGATACGATTGGCGATCGTCTGAATGAACTGATGATCCTGAGAAGTAAATAGGATAACTCCCGGGAACTTGATCAGACCATTGTTCAATGCCGTGATAGACTCCATATCGAGATGCGCTGTAGGCTCGTCAATGATCAATACATTTGATGCAAGGATCATCATCTTAGACAGCATAACTCGTACTCTCTCTCCTCCGGATAACACATTGACCTTCTTGACACCATCTTCACCAGGGAAGAGCATACGACCAAGGAATCCACGCACATAAGTCGGATCTTTTTCCGGTGAGAATGGCATGAGCCAGTCTACGATCGTCTCATTACCGGAAAACAGCTCTGTATTGTCTTTTGGGAAATAGGACTGGCTTGTCGTCACGCCCCATTTATAAGAGCCTTCATCCGGCTCCATTTCCCCTGCAAGGATCTGGAACAATGTGGTTGTCGCAATCGTATTACTTCCAACGAATGCCACTTTATCATCTCTGTTCAAAATAAACGAAATATCATCTAATACTTTCACACCGTCGATCGTCTTAGACAAATGTTCAACGGTAAGCACTTCGTTTCCGATCTCACGCTCCGGACGGAAATCGATATATGGATATTTACGGCTGGATGGTTTCATCTCATCCAATTCAATTTTTTCCAAAGCCTTCTTACGAGAAGTCGCCTGTTTTGACTTTGATGCATTGGCGCTGAATCGCTGGATAAATTCCTGCAACTCCTTGATCTTCTCCTCTTTCTTTTTATTGGCTTCCTTCATCTGCTTGATCATCAGCTGGCTGGACTCATACCAGAAGTCATAGTTGCCGGCATACAACTGAATCTTCGCATAGTCAATATCTGCAATATGGGTACAAACTTTATTCAGGAAATAACGGTCATGTGATACCACGATGACGGTGTTATCAAAGTTGATCAAAAATTCTTCCAACCAACGGATCGCATCCAAATCCAAGTGGTTCGTAGGCTCATCCAACAGCAAAATGTCCGGATTACCGAACAATGCCTGCGCCAGCAAAATCTTTACTTTATCACTGGCTGGGAGCTCGCTCATCTGTTTGTAATGAAGATCACCTGCAATGCCCAGTCCGTTCAACAAGGTCGCTGCATCTGATTCTGCTTCCCATCCATCCATCTCGGCAAATTCTGCCTCAAGTTCACTTGCACGGATTCCATCCTCTTCCGTGAAATCTTCCTTAGCATAAATGGCATCCTTTTCCTTCATGATGTCATACAATCGCTCATTTCCCATGATGACGGTATCTAAGACCATATACTCATCATACTGGAAATGATCCTGTTTCAAAAAGGACAATCGCTGTCCCGGTGTAATGATGATCTCACCCTTACTTGGCTCGATCTCACCTGTCAATATCTTTAAGAAAGTAGACTTACCGGCTCCGTTTGCGCCGATCAATCCATAACAGTTACCTTCTGTAAATTTAATATTTACATCCTCAAATAACGCTTTTTTTCCAAGTCTTAATGTTACATTGCTTGCCTGTATCATAGTTTCCTCCATATCTGAGTGTTATATACACGGGAAGCCTTCTGCCTCTCCGCCCTCAACAGATCCGTGCTCAGCCACAGATCTGTGTCCAAATCATAGAATACGCAACACTACCATTTTACAGAAAAAATGGAATTTTGCAAGACTTTTTTCCGAATTCATGGCATCCCAACCATTCTTTCCGAACGCACTCCCCTTACACTGACATTGTCTGCTCTTTTATAAAGAACGGATCTGCTCGATGATGCGCAGGATCAATTCTACGCGTTTGAATGGAGTGATCAAATAAAAACCGTCCACATAAGGATCGATTGCCTTTGCCACCTTTGTCGAGATCTCTAAAGCAAGTGCTTCTCCCTGCTCGCGGTCTTTATCCTTATACGCCTCCACGATCTTTTCATCGACATGGATCCCCGCCATCTCATTGTTCATGAAGCAGGCATTGCGATAGCTGACAACCGGCATAATGCCTCCCAGTATCTTGACCGAAAGTTCCTCTCTTGCACGCTTTAAGTTATCTAGCGCCTGCTCTGACAACACCGGCTGTGTAAATAGAACACTGACGCCATTCTCTATTTTTCTTTTCGCATGTGTGATCTGGCTCTCAAAGTTTTTCGCATTAATATTTAATGCTCCGCTGACCATAAATGGATTCTCCGAAAAGATCTGCGTATTTAAGGTGCGGATATGATTGGCTAACACAGCAGAATTGTAGCTGAACATCGTCTTTACCTGATCTCGTTCCGCCATTGGAACCGGATCCCCAGTCACAGTCAACACATTATTGACACCCTCGATGTTCAATCCCAAAAGCAGTGCCTTCGTGGCATTGATGTTACGATCTCGGCATGTCATATGAGGAATTGCTGTAAGCCCCAGCTCTCTCATCACCTTGCACGCCAAAATACTGCTATCGATCCTTGCCTTCGCCACCGGGCAATCAGCAATGTCAATCGCATCAACTCCTGCTTTTTGATATTTGGCTGCCCCCTCCATAAAAAAGGCAATATCAGGCTCTACCGGAGGATCCAGTTCGACAACGAGCACTTTCTCGCCACGACGCAGTTTGACTGCAAAAGAATTTTTGGTATTTTCCATCGGTGCCAGCGCATCCTCTCCGACAGCTACCGCATCTGTATCCTGTTCCGGCTGTGATGTAAGCGTCACGCCTGCTAACGGATGTTCTTGCAGCAAGGAGGTAAACTCCTGCAAATACTCCGGTGTTGTACCGCAGCATCCTCCAAGGATCGCTGCCCCCTGCTGCCCCATCTCATACAATGCCTTCGCATAATAAGTCTTTTCAGCGCCATAAAAAGTACGGTTCTGAAATACAGCCGGATAGCCTGCATTTGGCATAACGGAAATATATTTTCCGGCACCTGGAATGTCCAATTTATGTAACAGCTCTGCTAAATGCTTTGGTCCGGAAATACAGTTAAATCCCACCGCATCAACCTTTGGCATCGCCAATGCCTTTTCGTATAAGCTTCTTCCATAATAACCGCTTCTGGTAAACCCCTCCGGAGAAACACCAAAGGAAACGATGATAAATGCATTTTCATTTCGTTCTTTTATATAAGAAGTGATATGTTCTAACCCCTCCGCGTGATCCAATGTTTCAAACAAAAAATTCGATACATTATATTCCAAGAAGCAATCCACGATTTTTTCATAGGAACGGTTCATCTCCTCCTTATCATCCAAAGGATTAGGTCCTATATCACCAAACAAAAACTGGATCCCATCACTTTCCTCCATTGCCTGTCTGGCAATCGATACCGCTGCCCGGATCTGTTCTTTTTTGTGAGCATCAGATTCACCTGCCACTCCCATACGCACGCCAAAGGTGTTGGTCTTGATCGCTACTGCTCCAGCTTCTATATAGCTGCGATGAACCTGCTTGATGCACTCCGGTCTGATAAGATTCCACTCTTCGATCGCATTGCCCTTACATTCCTCATACTGTCCATTCAAATAAGTTCCCATCGCACCATCAAATATCAATGGCTGTTCGGTAAGATATGCCTTTATATCCTGTATCTGTTCCATTTGCTTTCTATCCTTTCCTATAAACTGCCTAATCTTCCTCATCTTAACGAATGAACAGCTTTCTTGTCAAGGATGGATACGAATAGATTTCGCTGACGCGAAATCTATATCATATAGGGCTTATGAAACCCTTCAAAAAATAAAACGCCACAGAAATCAACGAATTTATCGTGTTTTCTGTGGCTGTTTCTTTTGTTTTTACAAAATTGCGACCACTACTCTTTGGGAAACGAATTTTGCATGTATATTCACAGACTG
>JALEPA010000118.1 GCA_022766515.1 Lachnospiraceae bacterium
CGATCTGAATTCTCCGATACAGGGAACGGCAGCTGATATTATTAAGATTGCCATGTTACGCGTGGCAGAACGGTTGCAGGAGGAGAAGCTTCAGTCGCGTATCGTGCTGCAGGTGCATGATGAGCTTTTGGTGGAGACGAAACTGGACGAAAAGGAACAAGTGCGGCAGATTTTGTTGGAAGAGATGCCACATGCAGCAGATCTCACCGTTCCTCTTGAGATCGAGGTGGAAGAGGGATGCAACTGGTATGAGGCGCATTGATCGAGAGATGATGCAAGAAATTTGAGGTATATCGATCGAGAGAGATGACGCAAGGAATTTGAGACGCGCTGATCGAGAAGGATCGTGAAAACGATAGGAAGCACAAGACGAAGGATCTGGGGAATGGAGCATAAGAGATGGAAGTGATTGGAATTACCGGAGGAGTGGGAAGCGGTAAGTCGTATGTGGCAAGGCGGCTCGGAGAACTATTACAGGCGGAGTTGTTGATCACCGATGAACTTGGTCATGTTGTGATGGAGCCGGGAAGACAGGCATATGACCGGATCGTTGCGCTGTTTGGCGATCAGATCTTGGATGAACAGCAGCGAATCGATCGCAAAGCCTTGGCGGATATTGTGTTTGCGAATACGGAGCGCAGAGCGCAGTTGAATGGGATCATTCATCCGGCGGTGCTTCGTTATATCGAGGAGTATCTTGTAGAGCGAAAGGATCGTCAGGGAATTGTATTGTTGGAGACGGCACTTATGTATGAAACGGGATGTGACCGCTTTTGTGACCGGATATGGGTCGTGGAAGTAGACGATGAGCAGCGCATTGAGAGATTACAGAGGGACCGGGGCTATTCCAGACAAAAGGCAGAGGCTATTATTGCAAGTCAGATGTCTGCAGATGCTTATCGACAAAAAGCCGATCTGTGCATCGCCAATCAAGGAAGCAAGGAGCAGCTGGAGCAGACTTTGCGGGAAATCGCGGCATCTATTTAAGAGGTCGGAGACAGTAACGACAAGCACCAAGGATTGGTGTAGGCTTCCAACAGACAGCCGATCAGGATACAGGAACTATAAAACAGTAATTTGGGCAATTCTTTGAGAAAGGATTGCCTTTTTTGATGCGCCTGGTGGATGTGGTGCAGGCGGTGGATCAAGAGAAGATACAGAGGGGCGTAGAGCAAAGTATGGGGGAACAGAAATACCAGGTAGGAGAAGAGTCCCTTAGCACCGTGATAAGAGAGACAGAAGGAGAGCAGCAACCCGTTACCGACACCGATATAGAGCAGGAAACAGCTCAAAAAACAGATCCATGCATTGGTAAAGCAAAAAAAGCATAATAAAAAAATAGTTTTGCATTGCTCACGGATGCAGAGAAGAAGAAAAGAGTCTTTGTCGACCGATGGTATCATGGAATATAAAGCGGTAAAGTGTTGTGATACAGACGGAAACAGGCTGCCTCGAAAGAGCCGTCCGATGCCGTAGCCAAGTAACATCCCAACGACAGTCAGTAAAATTGTGCCGATGGAGATGGTGGATATAGGGGATATTTTAGAATGGGAAATTTTGTGCATACAGGTCCTCGTGATGTTTTTGCTTAAAGTTATTTCATTGTATGGGACAATCCGCATAATTATTCCGGCATATTTTTGGAAACACTTATATTTGTCGCAGGTATGGAAGATACTAAGAAAGTGTCTGGAGTAGAGATCACAATGCCGATTTATTTTATCGTATATGGCTTGTGTTATCAAAAAAGAAATCGTATAATGGAAAATGTTTTTTTATTATAGGCAATTTTTGGCTCCCTATAATAAAAACGGTTTGTGTTGTGGTATGATGTCAGCAAGTATTGCAAAAGGAGAGATGGATATGAGGAAGACAAAGATTATTTGTACATTAGGACCTGCTACAGATAAGGAAGAAGTGTTGGATCAGTTGATCCGTGAGGGCATGGACGTCGCACGATTGAATTTTTCTCATGGAACGCATGAGATGCAACGAGAGCGTTTGGTGCGTGTCCGCTTGCTAAGAGAGCGTTATGGCAGACCGGTAGCAACGCTGTTAGATACCAAGGGACCGGAGATCCGTGTTCGAGATTTTGAGGGTGGAAAGATCCATTTGCAGGAAGGGGATCATTTTACTTTGACAGGAAAAGAATGTATGGGTAACGCGAAGATTGCAAGCATTACGTATCCGGACTTGGCAAAAGATGTTGTGGTAGGCCAGAAAATATTGATTGATGACGGTTTAATCGAAATGGAGGTCGAGAAAATAGAGGGGCAGGATATCCATTGTCTTGTCAAAAACGAGGGAATGGTTTCCAATCACAAAGGAATCAATGTGCCGGGAATTCATTTGAGTCTCCCTTATATCAGTGAAAGTGATAAAGCAGATTTATTGTTTGGAATCGAGGAGGATGTGGATTATGTTGCTGCTTCTTTCGTACGAACTGCACAGGATGTGAGACAGATCCGTACCCTTTTGCAGGAAAATGGTGGGGAACAGATCAAGATCATTGCGAAGATCGAGAACCGGGAAGGTGTGGACTGCATTGATGAGATCATTGAGGCTTCCGATGCGATCATGATCGCACGAGGCGATATGGGTGTCGAGATCCCAACGGAGGAAGTTCCGGTGATCCAGAAAATGATCATCAAAAAAGTATATGAAGCCGGCAAGCAGGTAATCACGGCTACACAGATGCTGGATTCGATGATGCACAATCCAAGACCAACCAGAGCGGAAGCAACAGATGTGGCTAATGCGATCTATGATGGAACGAGTGCGATCATGCTGTCCGGAGAGACAGCAGCAGGACTGTATCCGGTAGAGTCGCTGCAGATGATGGTGCGCATTGCGAATCGGACAGAGGCAGACATTGATTATCGCAAACGCTTTTTCCAGCGAGACCGCAAGGTAGACCCGGATGTGACGGATGCGATCTGCCATGCGACCTGTACGACAGCACATGACATTAATGCCAGAGCGATCATTACCGTTACGAAATCCGGCAGATCTGCCCGCATGATCTCGAAATATCGTCCCGGCTGTGACATTGTAGGATGTGCGATCACTGACAAAGTATACCGTCAGTTGAATCTTTCCTGGGGTGTAACTCCGGTACTGCTGCAGGAAAAAAATGATGTATTTGAGTTGTTTGAGCATGGTATTTGTGTTTGCCGCAAGATGGGATTGGTGGAAGTTGGCGATACGGTTGTATTCACCTCCGGTGTGCCGATCGGAATCTCCGGTACGACCAATATGATCAAAGTACAGACGGTGGAAGGATAGTAAATGAACTTTTATATTGCGGATTGTCATTTTGGTCATGACAAGGCGAGAAAATTAGATGACAGACCTTTTTCAACGGTAGAGGAAATGGATGAAGTCATGATCGAACGGTGGAACAGTGTGGTTACCCGTAAAAAGGATGAGGTAGTGATCTTGGGAGATTTCTGCTTTGGCAAAGGGGAACGGGCAAATGAACTGCTGCATCGGCTGAACGGCAAAAAATATTTGGTGACGGGGAATCATGACCGGCTGTTCCTGCGGGATAAAAAGTTTGATCCATCATTGTTTGAATGGATCAAACCATACGCGGAGCGCAAAGACAATGGGCGTAAACTGGTATTATGTCACTATCCGATCATATGCTATAATGGGCAGTATCATGGAGATTCGACTTATATGCTGTATGGTCATGTACATAATACCAAGGATTATCAAAATGTGTTGCGGTTTCGCGAAGAGTCTACGCAGATTACCTATCATGCAAAGGGAAAGGCGGGGAGTATCGGGGAAGAGCGTTCGCTTGCCTGCAATATGATCAACTGTTTTGCCGGATTTTCGGATTATCGACCGTTGACTCTGGATGAATGGATCCGTCTGGATCTTGAGCAGAGAGAAACCGGGGATCACACAAAAGAATAATTGATAAACATAAGGTGCAGTACGAAAAAGGTGCTGCATCTTTTTTTTTATAGGAAACTTCTCGTTTCCTATAAAGGGGGATTGATGGAGAAATTGGTCGAAGAAAAGCTGTTAGTGTAAGGGATTGTCGGATGCTATTTGATGCATTTGTTTTCTGGCGTTTTATAATAAAAGTACTTTAAAAATAAAAAGAAAGGAGGGTAGATGGTACTAGGCGTAAAGGAGCAAAAGAGCAAAGGAAACGATGATTTTAGTTTTCAGCACTTTAGGGAGAAAGATGTTGAAGGAAAGGAGAACATTATGAAAATAGCGAAGAAAATGAAAAAAGCCATTAGCGTAATGGCAATTACAGCAATGGCTGGTACGACCGCACTGACAGGAATGCCGGCAGCGGTGTACGCAGACAGTGCGGCAGACACCAGCTTGATCACAGACAGAGAATGTACGGGTAATGCATCGTACATCAGCACTTACATGAAGTCAGACTATTACAATGCAGCATGGACGGGATTTCAGATTACATTCAAGTATACTGACACATCAAAGGATCTGGCAACCGACAATTCGTTGGGCTTCAATGACACCTTTGAATTTCTGAGTTTTGATACTTCATGGGGTGGCTGGAATCGTACGACGGTTGGACCGGATGGTTATGATCTGACCGAAAATGCGACAGCAAGCGATGTAGAGGAGAACAAGGAATATACGGTAACGGTTCCGATCGCTACGATTGAGGATAAGTTAGATACCGGTCAGGCAGTCAATGGTATCAACTTGCAGACAGGTGGCATTGGCGATAACAAAGTAAAGATCGTCTCTATGAACTATGTACAGGGAACGATCGAAAGTCAGCCTACCGTATTAGAGGGAGCATGGCACAAGACAGGAGAGTCATCAGAGGAACATGGTGAGTTGACACTGACTTCCGGTCAGGCAACAGCATATGGCAATCCTTGGTTCATTGAGGTACTTGGATTTAACGTATCAACTTTTACAGAGCCAACAGTTGCTGTGACGGTAGAGTATGATGGTGTTGGAGAAACTCCAATCTATCCACAGGCAGAGATCTTGGACTATGATACAGGAGCACCGCTGCAAGCAAATTATCCACAGGTATCAGAAAATGGCGAGCGCGTATTTTTACAGACCATCCCTTCTGATACGACGAAGATGAAACTTGCATTTGATGTAGGAGTTGTGAAAAAAGTTGAGATATACGATGCTGCAGAGGAGTATACAACCAGCAAAACAGGATTGGGAAATGCAGATATTACTTCTGCAATGGCAGCAGGCTGGAACCTTGGAAATGCTTTGGATGCAACAAGTAACGGAGAAGTTTCCGAGACACTTTGGGGTAATCCGGAAGTGGCAAAGCGTACTTTTAAACAGATTGCTGAGGCAGGTTTTAAGACGGTTAGAATTCCAACGACTTGGGTTGACTGTGTGACTGTGACTGATAGCAGTGCCAGTGTAAACAATACAGAATTGGCAACTCGTCTGAATCGTCTGAAGACTGTTGTCGACATGGCAATGGATTATGATCTGTTTGTGATCATCAATGTACAGCATGATGGAACAGACAGTGTAACAGGTAGCTGGCTCGATGTTGATGCAACGGATCAGACATATATTCGTCAGGCATTTGGGACACTTTGGACCCGCATTGCTAACAAATTTAAGAGCTATGACCAGCATGTAATCTTTGAGTCTATGAATGAGGTGATGGAGCAGGGCAATTATGGTACGCCAAGTGCGACAACATGGGCAAATATCAATGCCTTGAACCAGTTGTTTGTAGATACGGTTCGTGGTACCGGCAGCAAAAATGATGTTCGTTTCCTGTTGATGCCTGGTTACAACACAAACATTGATCAGACGGTTACAGACAGCTTTGTATTACCAAGCTATAATGGAAGCACTGCCAATGAAATGGTGTCTGTACACTTCTATGATCCATATGAGTTTACGATCAGTGAGGACAGTGGAAAGACAACTGTAACAGAGGCGGAACTTGCCAATATTGCAACACAGTTCCAGAAGTTAAAAACAAAATTTGTTGACAACGGCATTCCGGTAGTTGTTGGCGAGTTTGCAGCAATGGACAAGGGAACAGAAGGAAATCGTGCAGCAGTTATTTCTTACATTACGAAAGTAGTGCAGGAGGCACAGGCAAAAGGACTTGCATATATTTACTGGGATAATGGTTACACCGGAGACAATGGCATGGGTCTTTGGAATCGTTACACCAACGGACGATCATCTTTAGGAAAGGATATTATTTCTATTCTGGTAGAGGAGTAACAAAGAGAATAGGGAGTATCACGCTACTTTTCGATAAGAGGATGTCGAAGAAAAAATACGGAATAGGGACATAAGATGGATCGGTGCAAGCATATATATGTGTTATATCATGTTTGCACCGGTTTTTTTGCAAAATAGGAAGCATCAAGTTCACTATTTCGCTAAGACACCCTGTAACAGTGTGTATAGACCATGCAAATAAAATTTAGTGTAACTGAAAGGAGAATTTATGTACTCAAAAACCAAGCAAATGTTAGGCATTGTACTGAGTGCTTCACTGATCGTTAGTTCAGTGGCTTCCGGAGGAATCTTTGCCAAAGCGGCAAAAAAGAATGAACAGATCACTGCATCATACGGAGAAAATCTGAAGTATACCTATTACAAGGACAAGAATGGCAAGTCATCCGAGTCAGCATTGTTTGTAGATGGAACAGGTAGTATGGAGAATCTTACAGAAGGTACGGTTGCAGAGCAATTTGAGAAACAGCCTTGGATGAAGGAATGTTATGAGCCGGAAGTGGAGTCAGCAGCAGACATCACCAGTGATACGAAACCTTTGCTTGGTGAAATCTACATAGGTGATGAGGTGACGGCATTAGGTGAGTATTGTTTTGCTAATTATTCAAATTGCAAAATTTATTTGGGAAAAAATATTACGAAACTGCCAAAAGGCTGCTTTCAAAATGTTAATAATGTAAAAATCTATGTTAGTGGAGTGATTACGGATCTGGAGAATGACATCCTGGTTGGGGCGGATGATAATTCAGAGATGTATTTTGAAGATGCCCAAACTTATGGGATGTTTTGTGATTGGTATTTTGACGCAAATTATGGCGAGGGAGGCAGTGATTGGAGTGGAAGCCCTTACGATGGTCTGCCTGCAGGAGATCAGGCATTCTGCAAAGCTGTTCGAGAGGGCAACATACTTCTGAGTATGAATCCGGATGGCGAAGGGTATACCGCTAAGAATTGGGAGGCTTATCAGACAGCGTTGTCTGCAGCAGCGAAGTATTTGAAAACAGCGGTTAATAAGCGCACGGCTGATCAGGAAAAAACACTGTTAGATGCGTTGAATAAGGCGAAGAAAGATTTGACCAGGGCGAAGGTGTTGACAGATGCACAAACTGCCGCTGCCGCTTTGGATGAATCGCTCTATACCGCATCAAGCTGGGAAGTGTTGCAGAAGGCACTGCAGGATGCGGAGACGATCGGAGAGGATGCAGATGACGAGACGATCCAGGCGGCTGCCAAAGCAATCACAGATGCAATCGCAGGTCTGCAGGAACTTGACAAAGCAGAAAGCTATACCAAGCTGCAGGATCTGGTCAAGCAGACAGATGGACTGATCGAACAGGATTATAAGAGTGCAGGATGGACTGCACTGGAGCAGGCGTTAGAGACAGCTGCAGCAGTGACCGAGGAGTCATCACTTGCGGAAATCATTGAGGCGAAGAAGCAGATGCAGACAGCCCTGGATGGTTTGGAAGTGTATTATGGAGAGGAGCAACCATTAGCAGGCATTGTTTATCAGGAGCCAACCTTGATCCTATCCGGCACGGTGGATGACCAGTTGGTGGGAGCTGTAAAAGCGGTATTTGTCTTCGACTGCAATGCAGGAGTATCTTATAATTCATATACCACATGGGAGGTAAACGGTAATGTAGGCGGTACGGATCTGTATCAGAAATTTACCGGAAAAGACGACAGTTATACAGCAGGCACTAAGGGATGGAAAGAAGAGGTTTCCTTCTCTGCTATGCGTAAAGGTGCTTCCTATCTTTTTAATGGAAATACTTATAGCTGGCAGAGTATCAAAGGTTCTGTTTTTGAAGTGCAGAGAGTAGAATTTTATGATGCAGATGGTAAGTTATTAAAGAGTTTTCGTTATTTGCCAACAGAGAACTTAAAAACTGCTTATGCAGCTGCGAAAAAGACATTGAACGGATTGAAAGCATCCGATTATACAGAGGAGAGTTATCAGGCGTTTGTAGATGCTGTTGAAAATGCGCAGAAGATCCTTGGTATGGACACTCCATTGCCTAGCCGGATCGAGGCGGCTGGACAGCAACTGGAGCTGGCACAGAAGGGGTTGAAAAAAGCACCGGTGATCGCCACTCCAACACCTACCGTGACACCATCGCCAACAGCAACAGCCACTGTTACTCCAACACCAAGTCAGTCGCCTAGTGTAACACCTTCTACCGTACCAAGTCCAAGTGTGGCTCCAAGCACGGTACCAAGCAGTTCTGCAGCACCGGGTGTGACAGGCAAACCAGGGGTGACAGCAACACAGACACCATCCGTGAAGAAAGATCAGGGAAAGGCTCCGGTCAAACCGGCGATCAAAAAAGTTACAGCGAAAAAAGCAAAATGGAAGATCACATTGAAAAAGGCAGACAAATCGGTACAGGGTTACCAGATTGTCATTGCAAAAGACAAAAAATGTAAGAAGATTGTGAAAAAAGTGACAGTAAAAGGAAGCAAAAAGACTTTTAAGATCAACAGTAAAAAGTGGAAATTGAAAAAGGGCAAAAAATACTATGTGAAGATCAGAAGTTATCGAAATACCAAGGCAGGTAAAAAATACAGTGCATACAGCAAAGTGAAACGGGTTAAAATAAAATAGAAAAGTGGAAAGGAAACCAGAAAAATACTTGCAACTTAGGGAAATATATGCTAGCGTATACTTTGGGTCTGAATCAACCCACTCTGGAGAGGTCTTGCTTATGGGCAAGGCGCCGAAGGTGTCGCAGAATCATAGTTCTGCTTATCTCTCAGGCAAAAGGACAGAGCATATGCTTGCGTCTTCTCTTGGGAGAGCTGATAGGAATGTCAGCTCTCTTTTTACTTTCATGATATTGATTCAAAAAATATACGAGGAGAAAAAATATGTTTGACAAAATTTTGACGCAGATTGACAACTGGGTATGGGGACTGCCGCTGATCATTATGATCCTGGTCGTTGGTATTTTTCTGACGTTTCGGGTCAAAGGATTGCAGATCCGTTTGCTGCCTCGTGCTTTGAAAGAGTTGTTCCGCACTGATAAGAGTGGAACAGACGGAGAAGTGTCGAGTTTTGCTGCACTATGTACCGCGCTTTCTGCTACAATCGGTACCGGTAACATCGTTGGTGTGGCAACAGCCTTGGTAGCCGGTGGACCGGGTGCTTTGTTTTGGATGTGGATCGCAGCCTTGGTAGGTATGGCGACAAAGTACGCAGAGTGTCTGCTTGCAGTAAAGTATCGCAATGTGGAAGAAGACGGACATATTGTCGGAGGACCTTTTTACTATATCGAAAAGGGAATGGGACCAAAATGGAGATGGCTCGCAAAGATTTTCGCATTCTTTGGTGTGTGTGTAGGTTTGATGGGAATAGGAACATTTACACAGATCAATGGAATTACCAATGCCGTACAAAACTTTTTTGATCCGGATAAACAGTGGACCGTTTTCCTGTTTGGAAAAGAATATTCCTGGACGGTTGTGATCGCAGGTATTATCCTTACGATCGCGGTTGCTTTAGTAATCATTGGTGGTATTCAGAGAATCTCCAGCGTGTCGCAGGTGGTTGTACCATTTATGGCAGTATTATATGTCGTTGTTGTTTTGGTACTGTTATTGACACATTTGTCAGCGATTCCATCTGCTATCGTTGAAATTGTGCAGAGCGCATTTGGCATGAGGCCAATTGCCGGTGGAGCATTAGGTTCGATGATCGTGGCGATGCAAAAAGGTATTGCCAGAGGTATTTTCTCGAATGAGGCAGGTCTTGGTAGTGCTCCGATCGCAGCGGCAGCAGCACAGACAGATTCTCCGGGACAGCAGGGACTGATCTCAATGTTAGGTACATTTTTTGATACGATCATTATCTGTACCATGACGGGATTAGCCATCGTGATCACAGGAGCTTGGAATGTTGGATTGGAAGGTGTTGCCGTGACGAATAAGGCATTTCAGGATGGACTTCCAATTCCCGGACAGGTATCTGCTTTTATTTTAATGATCTGATTGGTATTTTTTGCATTTACAACAATACTCGGATGGGATTATTATAGTGAGAGATGCTTGGAGTATCTGATCGGCGGCAAACAAAAAGTCGTTAAGGCATACCGCTGGATCTACATATTGGCGATTTTTATCGGACCATTTATGACAGTGTCTGCTGTATGGACGATAGCCGATATTTTTAATGGGTTGATGGCAATACCAAACTTGATCGCCCTGGTGGCGCTGAGCGGTGTTGTTGTATCAGAGACCAAGTTATATTTAGAGCGTATCAAACGCTAAAAATGTCAAGGAGGTAAAATGTAGTATGGACATTATGAAAAATATTGATAAGGCACAGGTGTTGACCTTGAAGGAGCAGATCGCCTACCAGCCGGGACAGGTTGTCAGCAAAACATTAGTGCAGAATGAGCATGTCAGTGTGACTTTGTTTTCCTTTGATAAAGGAGAAGAGATCAGTACGCATGCGTCTGGTGGAGATGCTTTTGTGACTTGCCTGGATGGTGTGGGAAAGATTACGATCGATGGAGTGGATTATGAGTTGAAAGAAGGTCAGTCGATCGTGATGCCTGCAGGACATCCCCATGCAGTTATGGGAAAAGAACAGTATAAGATGCTGTTGGTTGTTATTTTCTAAGATCGTATAAGACGGAAACAGAGTGGAGAAACAAAAGGGATCTTTTGTTTCTCTATTTTTGCAAAAGACACAATATGTGAGGAGGAAGAGAGGATGGACATTAAGAAACCGATATTTATGCAGCAGGCGCTGCAAGGAAGGAAAGGTTTTCCGGCGTTTGTGGAAGTGATTATTGCATTGGGCGTTTTTTTGGTCAGCTCGATTGTGATGTCCATCGGTATGCTGCCGATCATGGTAGTGTATTTTATGAGCGATGACAAGTTTGTTGAGCTAGCGCAAAATGCAATGAGCGGTAATATGGATGATACGCAGTATTATCAAACAATACAAAAATTGGCGACAAGTATTCCGGATTGGATGATGATACTGACTTTGGTGCTGGAACTTTTCATGATCGCAGTTGTATTTTTATATTGTCGTGTAATAGAAAAGAGAAAATTAAATACATTAGGATTTCGCAGAAAGGGAATGATGAAAGGTTATCTTGCCGGAGCATTGGGAGGTGTGTTATTTTTCTCTGTTGCATATCTTTTTTGCGTGGTCACCGGAAGTATTCAGATTCAGGGGATCGCAAAACATATTTCGGGATGGTACATCTTGGGATATCTGGCAGGCTATATGGTGCAGGGCATGGCAGAAGAAGTTTTATGTAGAGGCTATTTGTTTGTCTCTCTGTCCAGAAGATATTCTGTGCTTTATTCCGCTGTTTTGAGTGCCGTCTTTTTTGCGCTGTTACATGGGGCAAATTCCGGGTTGAGTGCGTTGGCAGTGATCAATTTGTTCCTATTTGGTCTTTTTGCAGCATTTTTGTTAGTTCGTTATGAAAATATCTGGATCGTAGGAGCTTTTCATAGTCTATGGAATTTTGTACAGGGCAACCTGTATGGTATCCAGGTCAGTGGTAATTCGCTGCAGCCTTCTCTTCTTGTCAGCAAAAGCAAAGGAAGTATGGCACTCCTCAATGGTGGCAGCTTTGGACTGGAAGGCGGTCTGGGTGTGACAATCGTGTTGACGGTCGGAATTATATGGTTGTGGCGCAGCATGAAAAAGCAAGGTAAGATCGTAGTGAGACAGCAGGCGGTGCCAAGTGGTTATGAGAATGAGACACCACAGCAGAATATGCCAAATGGTTATGACAATGGAACTGCTGCGCATGATCAGACGAATACAGCAATGCCGGAACAAAATCGCTTTGCAGGTGGTTTCCCGGTGGAAGAGCAGTATTGGAGTCAGGCATCTGGTAACGAACAGCAGACAGCAAAATCTTATCAGGGAGAAAATATGGGAGTATCAGAAGGAGAGACTCCTTGGCGTCCGCAACAGGAGCAGGAGGCAGAGGAAGAAGTTCGTTTTGATGCCAATTATTTTAAGGATTGAGAAAACAAGATGAAAACACAAGAGTATGAAAAATATAAAGATACCTTACCGGGGATTACTTCGGATAGTCCGGAAGAATTTGCAAAGCTTGCACAGCTGATCGAACAAAATGTATTTGAGTTGATCTTCCGCCAGGGACGATGCATGGTGATCTACATTATGAGTGATGCGGTAGAAAGCTTTATGGAGTTTGAAGATGCTAAGGTGACAGGAGAGTATTTGGCAGACTGGGAAGGAGAGCAGAGCTTTTCTTTGACGATTCGGGAACAGGACTATGTATTGGCGGTCAGACAGGGGACGGATAATGCCTTTACCATCCGGTTTGATCGTCTGGTGCTTCATGCGAATCTGTATGATTATAGCCAGATTGGACACTTTTGGATCACCGGATATGAGTATTTGCGGCAGATTGAGTATCAAGTGACAATGCTATGGGACAAGAAACATTATTTAGGAGAAAATTATTGCACAGAGGCGGAGTTGTCGTTATCACATTTGGCAGAATTCCCTCCTATTTTGTGCTATCCCAGTGTGCCCTTACCATATCGGATCATCAAAGAGAATCAATGGGAATGCAGCAATCAGGCGATCGAAGTCATGGCAGAAGTGATCCGCAAGGTTGGAGATACTTCTTTGGAGAAAAAGCTGGAACAGTATGCAAAGGATCCATCAAAACGAAACAGCCGTCGTTTTGCAAAGCTGCTTTGTAAGAAAAAACATAGTGCTGTTGTGGATGAGATCAGAAATCGTTTGATCCATTGTGGACAAGCATATCCCGTAAGACCTTATACTGAGGAGATCAGTCAGAAGTTTGAGCGGGCAAAGGAACTTGGGGAACAGGAACGCCAACGCTTTGCGGGCAAAGGGAAACAGACAGATCTGTATTGGGAGATTCCGTTTGAATGTGATCTGGATGAGACTGCGTTCACCATATATTTGATGCATTATTATGGCATTTGGAATCGCAAAGTAAAGATAGAAACATTTGAAGTGCAAATGTAAAGGTATCGATGTTACGGCTTTTTGTTTGTGCATGTTGTATAAAATGGATGTCAAATTTGCCTTGAGATTTTTATTAAAAATGATAATGAAATTTATAT
>JALEPA010000122.1 GCA_022766515.1 Lachnospiraceae bacterium
ATGTTTTTGCAAAAGGTACTGACGAAGCCACTTCCACCCGGAAAGGCGTTATATACAACACTGACCGGCATTAGTCCGATCGTTGCCTCGGAGATCTTATACCGCGCAAGTTTATCCGACCGCGAAAGTAATGACTCTCTCACCGAAATGGAGCGGTATCACTTGTACCGTAATTTTGAGCAGGTGATGAGTGAAGTAAGACAAAAACAATTTCAGCCATGCATTTACTATAAAAATGGTACTCCGGCTGAATTTTCCAGTATTCCTTTGACTGTATACGCCCAAGATGCTGCTTACACCGTCACTCCGATGGCATCTGTCAGCAGTATGCTGCGGGAATACTATGAGACAAAAGAGATCCTTAGCCGTATTCAGCAAAAGTCTGCCAATCTGCGCAAGATCACGACGACTGCACTGGAACGAACACGCAAAAAGAGAGATCTGCAAAAGCGGCAGCTGCGTGATACCGAGAAGCGAGAGAAATTCAAGATCTATGGTGATCTTTTGACAACCTATGGCTATGAGTTGAAAGGCGGCGAGAAATCGCTCACCTGTACCAACTATTATACCAATGAGCCTGTGACGATCCCTTTGGATGAGACAAAAACAGCGTTGGAAAATGCCAAACGCTATTTTGATAAATATGCGAAGCAAAAACGAACTTTTGAGGCACTGACCGTGCAGTTGGCAGAAACTGAGGAGGATCTGCAGCATTTGGAATCGATCAGCAATGCCCTTGACATTGCCAGACAGGAGCAGGATCTCACAGATATCCGCCGCGAGCTTGCCGACTACGGCTATGTCAGACATCAAAATTTCGGCAAAAAGAAACAGGGCCGTAAGGAAAAAAGTAAACCGTTTCACTTTGTTTCTTCGGACGGTTTCCATATGTATGTCGGAAAAAACAATTACCAAAATGATGAACTGACTTTCCATGTCGCAACAGGAAATGACTGGTGGTTTCATGCGAAAGCGAGTGCCGGATCACATGTCATTGTAAAGTGCGAAGGAAAAGAACTTCCCGACCAGACTTTTGAGGAAGCCGCACGCCTTGCTGCTCATTTTTCTAAGGCAAACGGGCAGGCTAAAGCAGAAGTCGATTATATTCAAAAAAAGCACATTAAGAAACCAAACGGGAGCAAACCGGGATTTGTCATTTATTACACAAATTATTCCATGACCATTTCTACGGATATTACCGGGATACGGGAATTGCCGGACGAATAATGGTCAAAGAACTATTTGTCATGCATCATAAGGAGGAACAAACATGATACGATCTGACAACCATGTACATACGAGTTTTTCATCTGATTCCGAGGAACCTCTGGAACAGATGTTAGCACAAGCTGTCGAAAATCAATTTTCGTCCATTTGCATCACCGATCACATGGACTATGATTTTCCGGATATGGGAAACGGTATGCAGTTTCTCTTTGATCCGGAAGCATATTTGGATGCCATTGCAGCCGCAAGAGCAAAATTTCCTTCTTTGGAAATTCGCCAGGGTGTCGAGCTCGGATTAAAAGCATCTGCTTTGCCACAGGCTTCTGCTCTGCTTTCCAACTATTCTTTTGATTTTGTGATCGGCTCTACCCACCTGGTAGACGATGAAGATCCTTATTATGAATCTTTCTGGGATGGCTACGAAGAAAATGACGGTATTCTGCGCTATTATGAAAACACACTCGCCAATCTTCAAATGGGATTTGATTTTGATGTATATGGACATTTGGACTATATTCTCCGCTATACACCGACCATGCGGCGTTTGGGCGATGATGTATTTGCCAAAGATGCCTACCTTGCTGATTGCACGGATCAATTTATGGACATTATGGAAGAGATCATGCGCCTGATCATCGCACAGGGTCGCGGCATCGAGATCAACACTGCAGGATGGAAATATGGTTTGGGACATCCTCACCCACACGAAAAGATCCTCGCCCGCTACCGTGAACTTGGCGGTGAGATCCTATCGGTAGGATCGGATGCCCATCAGGCTGAGCACCTCGGCTATTCCTTTGATCAGGTTCCTGCGTTATTGACCCAATGTGGTTTCCGTTATTACACGGAATTTGCTGATCGTAAACCGATCATGCGATCCCTATAAGGACCACCCCTTGGTCCTTTTTCAAATATGCACTTTGTGTGCAGTGACTATCGCAAATTACGAAGTCGCTGCACATTTTTTTTCACAACTTCCACAACCTTTACAATATCCTCTTCCGTTGTTTCTTTTCCAAAAGAAAATCGAATTGCCGCCCGCGCCAATTCTTCCGGCAAACCAATGGCCTGAAGCACATGAGATACTGTCCCATCACCGGAAGAGCAGGCAGATCCTGCCGATGCGCAAATTCCTTCTTCGTTGAGTAACACAAGGAGCGATGGTCCCTCCACAAATTGAAATGACATATTCACATTACCGGGAAGTCTGTCACGAGCCGCACCGTTTAATCGGACATACGGAATATCCCGAAGGAAAGTACGGATCATCTGATCCCGCAGCCTGCAAAGTCTCTCCTGTTCCTGTCGAAGTTCTCTGTCGGCACATCGCACCGCTTCCCCCATGCCGACGATCCCGGCTACATTTTCCGTTCCTGCTCTTCTACCGCGTTCCTGTCCGCCACCCTGTAACAAACTTCCCAGAGGAAGCTTTTCCGACAGATACAAAAAGCCCGTTCCTTTTGGTCCGCCAAATTTGTGCGCACTGGCACTTAACATGGTAATTCCTTCTTCCTGTACCCGGATCGGCACATGCATATATGCCTGCACGGCATCTGTGTGAAACGGAATCCCGTGGTTCCTTGCTATTTCTCCAATTTTTCGGATCGGCTGTATCGAACCGATCTCATTATTGGCATACATGATGCTGATCAAAATCGTGTTGGGCTGTATCGCCTGCTCTAATTGTTCCACAGAAATACATCCCTCTTCGTTGACCGGAAGATAAGTCACTTCACATCCCTTTGCCTCTAAATACTGACAGGTTCGCAGTATCGCATGATGCTCGACCTGCGAGGTGATGATATGACCTTTCTCCGGTTTTCTGTCAACCGATGCCTTTAACGCCCAATTATCGCTTTCAGTGCCACCGCTTGTAAAATAGATTTCCCCGGGCTTGACTCCCAGACTCGCTGCGATCACCGACCGTGCCTGCTCCACTGCATTCTTTGCCTGCACGGCAAGATCATATTGTGCCGATGGATTTCCGTAACAGGTAGTCAAATAGGGCTGCATTGCCGCTGTCACCTCCGGGCGCACGGGAGTTGTTGCACCATAATCCATATAAATGTTCTCCATGAATATTTTTCCTCCCCTCTCATATATTGTTATAATCGCATGATCATTTGCAGCAGAAAGGAAGCGGCTCATGGCTTTCCGGAACAATCCCATTATCAAGGGCACTGTCCTTCTCACCGTAGCAGGATTCGCGACCCGTATCCTTGGCTTTTTTTATCGTATCTTCCTTGCAGATAAGTTAGGTCCACAAATGCTTGGAAGTTATCAACTGATCTTTCCCATTTTTGCAATCTGCGCCACCATTTATGGGCTGGGCATCCAAACTGCTATTTCACAGCTTATTGCAAAACATCATGAAAACGAGGGGGATCGTCTGCTGGGGTCTGTGCTGCTTCCCGGTATGATCCTATCCTTGCTATTGTCCCTTTCTCTCTTTGCCCTGCTGCAGGGATTTTCTGTTCCCATTGCTTCCTATGTCCTTCTGGCACCGGAATGTGCTGTTTATTTGCGTATTTTATCTATTTTATTCCCATTCTGCGGTGTCGGTGCCTGTATCAACGGATATTATTATGGTGTGCAAAATGCGCGTGTTCCTGCCGCCACACAAGTCATTGAACAATTCAGCCGCCTTGTGTTCGTCTTTCTTTTGTTGTCGTTATGTCCGGGATCTGCGGAACGGAATTGCCGGGTTGCTGTGTGGGGATTGGTCGTGGGCGAATGTATCTCTGCCTTTTATAATATGTATGAGATCAAAAAAAGAGCAAAACCAGCGTTTTGCTCGCATCCTTTGACGCGCTCTGTCAGCGGCTCATATCTTCGACCTTTGCTGTGGCTTACGATCACATTGACCGGATCAAAATTGGTGATCGCTATATTACATAGTGCGGAATCCATTTTCATTCCTGCTTCGCTCTGCCAATACGGCTGTTCGACCGCAGAAGCTCTAAGCATTTACGGAATCCTTTCCGGTATGGTCATGCCATTCATTTTATTTCCTTCCAGCATCACAAACGCAATCGCTCTCATGCTGCTCCCCGCTGTTGCGAGCTCAGAAGGCACCGGAGAAAAAAAACAGATCACCCGCTATGTTTACACTTCCACAAAATACAGTCTGCTATTAGGATTTGCCTGCACTCTCTTCTTTTTGTGCTTTGGGTCTCTGCTTGGAAATCTGTGTTTTCATAATGAAACCGCCGGTTATTTCCTTCGCTGTCTTTCCTGGCTCTGCCCGTTTTTGTACTTGTCTACCACATTAACCAGCATAATCAATGGTCTTGGAAAAACAAAAGAAACTTTCGCCATTACATGCATCTCACAGGGGATCAAACTCTTCTGTCTGGTCATGCTCGTCCCTCATTACGGGATCATGGCGTACATTCATGGTACGCTTTTGAGTCAGATCCTGATGACGATCCTTTGCTATGTACCGCTCAAATCTTATTGTTATAAAAACTAACGAGCTTTTCATGTCCCGGCTGTGACCGGCATTATGGTTTCATGTACTGTTGTGACCAAAATCAAATTTGATTCTCTCCAAACACCTGATAACAAAGCAATGCCATCTCCTGATACGCATATGCCGTATCCGCATCCGCTTCCAATCCCTGCATAGCCTGGCGCATACCGTGATAATACCATGCCTGTTCTTCCTTTGATGCATGAAACCTCTTCCATAATGCATCTCCCATCATC
>JALEPA010000125.1 GCA_022766515.1 Lachnospiraceae bacterium
GACTTTTGAATAAAGAGATTTCTAAGTTGACTTTCCATGATGTATCAGAGAAGCTGCAGCATGGTGGTACATTCTTGTTTACGGCAAGAAGTGCTGAGTTTGGTGAAGATGCCGGAAAGCAGAAAGCAGCGAAGATCTGTGAGGAGCTTGGCATTGAGACATTGATCGTTATTGGTGGTGACGGTTCTTTCAAAGGAGCAAAGGATCTGTCTAAATATGGTGTAAATATTATCGGACTGCCGGGCACGATCGATCTGGACATTGATTATACAGAGTACACGATCGGTTTTGATACAGCTGTAAATACAGCAATGGAAGCAATCGACCGCATCCGTGAGACATCTAACTCTCATGAGCGTGTCAGCGTTGTTGAGGTAATGGGTCGTTCCGCAGGATATATTGCATTGTGGTGCAGTATTGCAAACGGTGCAGAGCAGATCTTGATCCCTGAGAAATTTGATCATGACTACGATCGTCTGATCGAAGTGATCAAGAAGAACAGAGAGATCGGTATGACACATCAGGTTATCGTAAACGCAGAGGGTATTGGTCATTCTTACGGATTGGCAAAGAAGATCGAGGAAGCAACCGGAATCGAGACTCGTGCGACGATCCTTGGACATATGCAGAGAGGTGGAAGCCCTACAGCAAGAGATCGTGTGTATGCGTCAGTCATGGGTGCTTATGCTATCGATGTGATCGAGCAGGGTAAGAAGAACCGTCTGATCGGTTATAAGAACGGTAAAGTCTATGATGTAGATGTTGATGAGGCATTTGCAATGACAAAAGACATTAACGACTATGAGTACGAAGTTGCTAAGGTACTTGGAACAAGATGTGACTAAGATACCATTTTTCCAAATAAGAGTAAAACGCCGGTTTTGCTCTGCAGGAATTGCTTTAGCAGTTCTTGGTGGCATTGTACTATTTAATGAATACTGTTTTATTCAATAAAAAGAAAACGGCATCGCACGAATGTGCGGTGCCGTTTTAGATTGCATAAAAACGCTCGTGATGGTGCACTTTACCCTTAAAAAGATGGCTCTACGACTTGATGCTTGTTGACATCGATCACACCATAAGTGTTTAAGCGAAGTGCAGGAATGACCGGAAGGCTGACAAAACTGAGTGTCATAAAAGGATCGATCTCTTCCGGAATACCCCAGTCATGCAAAATAGCTTTCATATTTTCTAACTGTTCGTTGACCTGTTCAAGTGGCTGATCGGACATCAATCCGGCAATTGGTAATGGAAGTACCGCAATGATCTCACCCTCACAGGCGATGGCAAGTCCGCCTTCTGCCTGAATAACAGCATTTGCAGCTAATGCAATGTCGGTATCATTCGTGCCGGCAACGACCAGATTATGGGAATCATGACCAATGCTGGTAGCAACAGCACCTTTTTCCAATCCATAGCCACCAAGAAAACCTTTTCCGATATGTCCGGTATTTTTGTGTCGCTCGATCGCTACGATCTTGATAATATCTTCTGACAGATTCACGCCCGGTGCAGTTGTTTCGCTTGCAGAGGCATCCGCAGGCTCGGTCCATTCAGCAATGCGTTCCGAGGTGAGAAGTTCTTTTGCATGCAGATCGATCACACGGATGTGGTCGCCCTGTTTGGTGATCGTGAGCTGTTCCGGTTTGATCTCCGTCGCGTGGAACGAATGTTTCACAGAGGCAGGAATGGAATGGTCGGTCGCGGTGGCTTGCCGGGAGAGTATTTCTCCGTTTTTGGCAACGACTTTTCCGTGCTTGTACACTTCCTGTACCTGACAATGGGTCAGTGTATCGAAGACAACAAGATCAGCATCATATCCCGGTGCAACAGCACCTCTGTCACGAAGACCAAAGTAAGAGGCAGCATTTAGAGTGCCTGCTTTGATCGCACGGATCGGATCAGCACCAAGTTTGACCGCTTTGCGGATGATCGCATCAATATGACCGTCATTTAACAGATCGAGAGGATGTTTATCATCTGTGACTAACAGGATCCGTTCGCTATAAGGCGGTGTAAATAATGACATCAATGCCTGAAGATTTTTGGCAGCGGTACCCTCGCGGATCATGATCCATTGTCCTCTTGAGAGTTTTTCCTTTGCCTCTTTGCAATCGGAACATTCATGATCGGAGCGGATCCCTGCGGCAATATAGGCATTTAATTCTTTACCGGATAGTAAGGGAGCGTGTCCATCAATGATGCGGTCGTGCTCTAAAGTAGTTGTGATCTTCGACAGCACAGAGTCATCTGCCTGATTGACACCAAACGCATTCATCATCTCTGCCAATCCCAAGACGCGGGATTCTTTATAAAAGGGAGCGATGTCGGAGGCTGTCAGACAAGCACCTGCTTCATCTAAGTCAGTGGCAGGTACGCAGGAAGGTATCATAAAAAATACATCCAATGCAAGGTCCTTCGTTGCCTGCATCATATAGGTAATACCATCGCAGCCGGCGACATTGGCGATCTCATGTGGATCGGTGATGACAGCAGTTGTACCATGTGGGAGCACTGCGCGTTCAAATTCCGAAGGGGCTACCATAGAACTTTCCAAATGAATATGTCCATCGATAAAACCGGGACAAACATATTGTCCGGTCAGATCCTTTTCTTCTACACCTTCGTATTGTCCAATGCCAACGATCTTTCCACCAGTGATGGCAATGTCACCGACTTCGATCGATTCTGTAAATACATTGACGATCGATGCATTTTTTAAGACGAGATCTGCTTTTTGTTGTCCATTCGCACTTAAAATAATCTGTTTCACTTTTTAAACGGTCCTTTCTGTTTTGGTTTATTGCCGGGTAGGCAATGTCATAAAAATGGCAGGTTTATTACTTCTTATTGTACACAGAGTGCCGTCGTTTTGCAATGTGCTTGTGCGGTGTGGGTTTTGCGATGTACTTGGGGTGTAGGTTTTGCGATGTGCTTGGGGCTTCTTGACAGTTGCCATATGCCGCCTTATAATGCACCATGAATATTACAAAAAAGGGAGGCATCTGGTAAGATGAAACATTCAAAGCAAATGTCAGAATCTGTCCGCCTGGGAATTTTATTGGCAATATCCGGTGGACTGATGGATGCATATTCTTATATCCATAGAGGCGAAGTTTTTGCCAATGCGCAAACAGGAAATATGTTATTATTTGGCGTGAATCTTTCGGAGGGTAACTTTCGGATGGCGGTCAAATATCTTGTTCCTGTTTTAGCGTTTGCCATTGGAATTGCGTTGGCAGAATATGTACATACAAGAAATATCGAGAAACTGCATTGGCGTCAGATGTCCGTATTGTTGGAGGCAGTGATCCTGTTTGGCGTCGGTTTTATGCCGGAATCCTTGAACTTGCTTGCCAATTCGTTGACTTCGTTTGCCTGTGGTATACAGGTAGAAAGTTTTCGGAAGATTCATGGAAACGGAATTGCAACGACTATGTGCATTGGAAATATGCGTACGGGTACGCAAAATTTATTTAATTATTTTCACGATCATGATAAAGAATCACTCGGCAAAGCGGGATTGTATTATGGTATTATTGCCAGCTTTATTTTAGGAGCGGTCCTTGGTAATGGATTGATCAAATGGTGCGGCAGACAGGCGATCTGGTGCAGTTCCGTCTTGCTGTTTTTTGGATTTTTTATGATGTTTATTGACTATGAACGAACAAGAAAAAATTAGACAAAATAATAAAAAAGTTAAGACAAATTGACAAAATAAACAGGTGAGGGATTGTTTCAAAACCATAAAATAGGTATAATGAGAAAAATACTATTTTTATGGAGGTAAAAATGTTAGAAAAACTATTTCACTTGAAACAAAACAATACCACAGTCCGTACTGAGGTAATTGCCGGTATTACGACTTTTATGACAATGGCGTACATATTGGCAGTCAACCCTAGCATGCTTTCAGCAGCGGGAATGGATGCAACAGCAGTATTGATTGCTACCTGCCTTGCTTCTTTTGTAGGAACGATGGCAATGGCACTTCTTGCAAATTACCCATTTGCTTTGGCTCCCGGCATGGGATTAAATGCTTATTTTGCGTATACGGTTTGTGGTAACATGGGGTATTCTTGGAAAGTTGCTTTGATGGCAGTATTTATTGAGGGTATTATCTTTATCATCTTGTCCCTGACAAATGTCAGAGAGGCGATCTTTAATGCGATTCCAAGTACATTGAAGAAGGGTGTTAGTGCCGGAATTGGTTTGTTTATTGCGTTTATCGGATTGCAGGGAGCACATCTGGTGGTCAACAATGATTCCACTTTGGTTTCTTATTGTAAATTTGCAGATAATTGGCATACAGAAGGTATCTGTGCCGTGCTTGCTTTGATCGGATTGGTTATTACTGTAGTCCTTTATATTAAGGGATTTAAGGGTTCTATTTTGATCGGTATTTTGGCTACATGGCTGCTCGGTATTTTGAGTCAGGCAGCTGGTATTTATCAGGTTGATATCGACAATGGATTTTATTCTTTGTACCCATCCATGCATATGACTGATTTTAGTAAGATCGGGGAGACATTTGGACAGTGTTTCCAGGCTGATTTTCATGGTGTTGGAATTTTCAACTTTATCGTTGTATTATGTTCCTTCCTGTTTGTCGATATGTTTGATACGATCGGAACATTGGTCGGTGTTTCTTCCAAAGCAGGTATGCTTGATGAAAATGAGAAATTACCAAACATCAAACCTGCACTTTTGGCAGATGCGATCGCAACCAGTTCCGGAGCAGTGATCGGAACATCTACGACAACAACTTATGTTGAGAGTTCTGCAGGTGTTGGAGCAGGCGCTCGTACCGGACTTGCTTCTGCAGTTACGGCAATTTTGTTCCTGTTAGCTGTGTTCTTTGCACCAATCTTTACGGCTATTCCCGGATTCGCAACAGCACCGGCTTTGATCTTTGTAGGATTTTTGATGTTGTCTGCAGTACTGGAGATCAACTTTGATGATCTGACAGAGGCAGTACCTGCTTACCTTACGATCCTTGCAATGCCTATGATGTACAGCATCGCAGAGGGAATTGCGATCGGTATCGTTTCTTATGTTGTGATCAACTTGATTTGTGGAAAGTATAAAAAGATCACACCACTGATGTATGTATTATCACTGTTGTTTATCTGCAAGTACATTTTCCTGTAGATAGCAATGGAGATGTTTCCTGTAGTGGGGAAATATTTTATAGCGAAAAAAGCGTCAGAACCGACAACTGTCGGGACTGGCGCTTTTTGGATGTTCTTGTTTTGTTTTGCTCTTTTAGCGAGAACAATAAATGCTCATTATGTAGTGATATGCCACCAAGAATTGCTTTAGCAATTCTTGCAGAGCAAAACGCCGGTTTTGCTCTTTTATGCCTGGTACTCTTGAACAATCTTGACCACTTTGCCGTTCTTGATGGTAATTTTTGCAGCAGTTCCCCAATACCAAACAATGCCATTTTCTTTATAACGCTTATAGGAATACAGGCGTTTCTTAAATGTCTTTTTGGTGGTTTTCTTAACCGTTCGGATATCGTTTCCAAGTATGTAGTATTTGCAATTTTTAGCGACTTTGATGGATTGTTTTTTGCCGTAACCAATGACATTTTCCCATTCCCAGTCACTGTCACCTTTTAGATTAGTATTCATTGTGGACTTGTGGTATTTTAAGGTCGTGCCATTTAATTTGGCAATGACAATGTGTTTGGTCTTAGTTTTATTTGAAACCTTCTTGGTTTTGCTTTTGGCAAAAGATGGTATTGCTGCGACATCCATATATGTGTCGGTATCAGTATACTGTGTGCCGGTTTTCTGAATATATGCAGCGGCATTGGCTGTCTTGGATAACGAAGTATTCATGGCTCCGGTCAAAGCAAGTGTCGCAGATAAAATGAATGCAATTATTTTTTTCATAAGTGTCCTCCGATCTTAGAGATGCACTGCCTCCAATCCGAGCAGCACGCAGTAGGTCTATTAGGATTCATTGATCTGTCTGCGTGTGCTCACAAAGCATGCCCCTCGTGTTACAATTGTGTTTGTGTTGAACTTCTGTAACCCTTAAGTTACGGATAAGTTATATCACTTTTTGGGATTGCAAACAAGTTCATTTGTGTTACATTTTCTATAAATAATTGTTACATTATATTACAAAATTTAGGAAAGCCGTTTTCTTAAGCTATCTAGGAAACTGCTCGGAATGTAGGGGACAGGAACTAAGGGAGTGTGAGTAGACGGGAGATAAGGGAACCTCTTTACAGAATAAAGGGCATCTTCTATACTGAATGATATGACATATTTAAAAATATCTAAAATATGGAGGATTCGATGAATCAGAATAATTATCATATCGTGGTCGCTACGGATTCCTTTAAGGGAAGTATGACTTCTTATGAGGCGGGCAATGCGATCGCGACTGCAATAAAAACTCAGATTCCGGGGCAAGTGGCTGTCTATCCGGTGGCAGATGGCGGAGAAGGAACGACAGAGGCATTATCGTTTGGAAAGGACGAGGTTCAGAAGCAAAGTATTATGGTAACCGGACCACTTGGGGAAAAAGTACAGGCGAGATATACTATTTTTGGGACAGGAGAGGAGAAAACAGCTGTCCTGGAAATGGCACAGGCGGCAGGACTTACTTTGGTTTCGGAGTCACAGAGAAATCCACTCAAAACGACCACCTATGGAGTGGGAGAAATGTTGTTGGATGCCGTGCATAACGGATGCAAAAGGCTGATCGTAGGAATTGGCGGCAGTGCAACGAACGATGTCGGGATTGGAATGTTACAAGCACTTGGTGTGCGTTTTATGGATGTGAATGGCAACGAAGTATCGTATGGAGCAGAGGGCGTGGAAAACATTGCGGAAATTGATACGACAGGGATGCCGGAAAAATTAAGAGATATAACGATAAAGGTGATCTGCGATGTCAATAATCCGCTTGTAGGCGAAAAGGGATGCAGTGCCGTCTTTGCACCACAAAAAGGTGCTGACCCACAAATGGTACAGAGGATGGAACAGGCGATCACTCGGTTTGCAGATCTTGTGGAGAAAAATGAAGATGAGGGGACGGTTGCACGAGAGAA
>JALEPA010000129.1 GCA_022766515.1 Lachnospiraceae bacterium
TCCATTCTCTCTTAACCATTCTACTGCTGCATCCATATCACCGTCTGTGTTTGTAAGAGCTTTCTTACAATCCATCATGCCGGCACCGGTCATTTCTCTTAACTCTTTTACCTGTGAAGCTGTAATTGCCATTTTGCTTATCCTCCATTTTTTGATCTAATTGATTATTCTGCATCCTCAGCTGCTTCTGTATCATCCATAGATACACCCTGATTTGCTTCGATAACCGCATCTGCCATTGTAGAAACGATCAACTTAACCGCTCTGATCGCATCATCGTTTCCAGGGATTACATAATCCAACTCTTCCGGATCACAGTTAGTATCAGCGATACCGATCAATGGGATTCCCAATGTATGTGCTTCCTGAACGCAGATTCTCTCCTTCTTAGGATCTACAATGAAGATAGCATCCGGAATCTTCTTCATGTCTTTGATTCCGCCAAGGTTCTTCTCTAACTTGTCCCATTCCTTCTTCAAGCCGATAACTTCTTTCTTTGGAAGTACATCAAATGTACCATCCTCTGACATTGTCTCGATAGCTTTTAATCTCTTAATACGAGTCTGGATTGTCTTGAAGTTAGTAAGCATTCCGCCCAACCATCTCTCATTTACATAGTACATACCGCAACGCTCAGCCTCAGCCTTGATAGAATCCTGAGCCTGCTTCTTTGTACCTACGAAAAGTACAGTTCCACCGTTTGCAACGATATCTTTTACTGCATTGTAAGCAGTGTCTACCATGCCTACAGACTTCTGTAAGTCGATGATGTAGATACCATTACGCTCTGTGTAGATGTACTCAGCCATTTTAGGGTTCCATCTTCTTGTCTGGTGTCCGAAATGTACACCTGCTTCCAGTAACTGTTTCATTGAAATTACGCTCATTTTGTTTACCTCCATTTGGTTTTTTTGCTTCCATGTACTTCCAAACGCGAGACCTTGAGCCAGGCACCTTCGCGCAATCCGCACATGTGATTAGTTGATTCTTGTGTGTAAAAACACACTAGCATAGGATAACACAAAAGAATCCCCTATGCAAGGGGATTCTTTGGGAAATTCTAAATTTTATATTTTACAGATCACTCTTACAAACCAAGAATCTTCTCTACGGTCTTCTGCATATCTGCTGTCTCACAAACGGTATCATGCAATACCGGTGCACTGCGGATCTCTTCCACTGCCTTTGGAATGCTGACACCGGACACTTTGCTAAGCTCATCGATCAGTGCAAAATCATCCATGCCCTCGTATTTATCATTGATGGCTGTCATAACACTCGTTGCAAATTTATAAGGACTTGCTGTAGAAGCGATCACTGTCTTTACGGTATCTCCGGTGCGCTTCTTGTAGTCTCTGTATACGGCAGATGCTACTGCTGTATGAGTATCCATCACATAGCCTGCATTCTCATACACCTGTTTGATCTCTGCAGCTGTCTTCTCCTCGTCAGCCCAGCCGCCGACGAAATCCTGCAACTGCTTTTTCATTTCCGGTGTGATCGTATAGACACCGGATGTTGACAATTCATTCATCATATCAGCCGTTGCCTTTGCATCCTCTCCTGCGATACGATAGATCAATCTCTCCAGGTTAGAAGAGATCAAAATATCCATAGATGGAGAAGTTGTCAGAATAAATTCACGGTTTTTGTCATAGACACCTGTCTCAAAAAAGTCAAACAATACTTTGTTATCGTTAGAAGCACAGATCAGCTTTCCTACCGGAATTCCCATATTCTTTGCATAAAAAGCTGCCAAAATATTTCCAAAGTTACCGGTTGGAACAACAAAGTTGACTGCCTCTCCCTCTGCGATCTCGCCTCTGCCTAACAATCTTGTGTAAGCATATACATAATATACAACCTGAGGTACCAAACGGCCTACATTGATCGAATTAGCAGAAGAGAACTGATATCCTTTGCTATTCATTGCCTCAGCAAGTTCCTTATTGTTGAACATTGCCTTAACACCACTCTGGGCATCGTCAAAGTTACCGGTGATTCCAACAACCTTCGTATTGGCACCCTTCTGTGTGATCATCTGGCGTTCCTGGATCTTGCTGACACCATTCTTTGGATAAAATACAATAATGCTTGTTCCCTCTACATCTGCAAAACCAGCCAAAGCAGCTTTTCCGGTATCTCCGGATGTAGCCGTCAAAATTACGATCTCGTTTGTGATCTTGTTTTTCTTTGCTGATGTTGTCAACAGATGTGGCAGGATGGACAGTGCCATATCTTTGAATGCGATCGTAGCACCATGAAACAGCTCCAAGTAATAAGCCTCATCCTTTTGTACCAGAGGTGCGATCTCCTTCGTGTCAAACTTGTCATCATACGCACGATTGATACAGTTTTTCAACTCTTCTTCCGTAAAATCCGTAAAAAACAGTTTCATAACTTCGTACGCTGTCTCCTGGTAAGACATCTTTGCGATCTCGTCCAGAGAAACATCCAGTGCCGGAATATGATCCGGTACAAACAAACCGCCATCATCCGCCAATCCCTTTAAGATCGCCTGTGATGCTGTTACCTTCTGCTCTCCGCTTCGAGTGCTCTGATACATTACTTCCATGCTAGTCCTCCATTCTACTGCCCTGCAGTATGTATATTTTCATTTCTTTCAAAATTACCATTATCATACTTGGTTTCACAGGATTTTTCAAGTCCTGCTTCTTCCGTTACTCTTTGCTTCTTCCGTTATTCTTTGCCAAGACGCATTTTATCATTATGGCATCCAGTGCATAATGGTCTTACCCATATTTTTATGAATATCCATTTCAAATGCTTTCTTCATATCCTGCATCGTCTTCACTTCCAGCTGTGCACCTACGATATTGTTGAGGTAACCAACGATCTCCGGATGTTCCCGATACAAAGATACCGTCTTTTCAAAATCTTCTCTTCCGCTTCGGCTGCTGCCATACAGGCGAAGACCTTTTTCCAGCACCATACGGGTATTGATCGGTATCGGATACTCCGATACTCCCAATAATGAGATCGTACCTTCCGGCTGAATGTGTGCAATGATCTGTTCGATCGCCGACTGCGATGCTGCTCCGCCAACACACTCGATTCCGTGATCCACGCGCAGATCCTGCGGAATATCCGTCACACGGTATGTTCCATCTGCGAACGAAAAGGTAGAAAGTTTGTCCTCATTCACACCGAAGATATACAACTTCGTGTCGGGATACATCGTCTTGAAGATAACAGCTGTCAAAAAGCCCAGATTGCCATCTCCCCAAATTCCTACCGTCTCTCTGCGGGAATGAGCAAAACAGTCAAAGCGCCGCATTGCATGTACGCTTACAGATACCAGCTCCGTAAATGCCGCCACCACTTTATCCACCCCATCCGGCAGTGCCAAGATGCGGTCCGGCTGCAATGCCACATACTCCTGCATAAATCCATCAAACCCGCTGGCACGGAACTTGCTGCTGCGCAAATAATTTTCTGCGATCACATCGTCCTTTTGGGTCGGTGTATTCGGGATCATGATCACACAGTCTCCCGGCTGATAAGTCCCTGTCGGATCATGTACCACATTGCCGATTCCTTCATGGATCAGTGCCATAGGAAGCTTCTGTTTCAGCACCTCTGCAGGTCGTAGTCCCTGATAGTAACGCTGATCTGCATGACAGATCGACAGGTGGGTTGGATGCACGATAATGTCACTTCCGAATAATGGAATCTCACTAAATTCCACCTCGAAGCGTCTTGGCGCTACCAAACGATATACTGCATTTAGCATAATGATTCTCCTTCATTATTCAACAATGACTCTGCCACACGCAGGTCATACGGATAAGTGATCTTGATATTAAATACTTCGCCCTGTACCAAATGCACCTTTTCTCCTTTGATGACAAAAATCTTGGAAGCATCGGTCAAGACATCCTTCTCTTCTTCGCTCAAAGAATAGTATAATTCTTTCAATTTTTTTGCATTGAAGGTCTGTGGTGTCTGTCCCTGATACATCTTAGAACGGTCCGGCACCTGACTGATCACATCGCCGTCTCCACTCTCGACAATCGTATCTGTCGCAGGAATGACGGTATCTACCGCACCATATTTCAGACCATATTTGATATTTTCCTCAATGATACGATGCGTCAAAAACGGTCTGACGGAATCGTGTGTCACAAGCAGGGTATCATCCTGCAGTCCATATTCATTCTCGATATAACGGATTGCATTCATGATCGTCTCGTTGCGGGTCACACCGCCTTCAAGGACAACAACCTTATCATCCGGGAAATTGTTCTGTACCAGATGACGCGTATGCTCTACCCACTCCTTAGGGCAAAGTACGATCAATCTTTCAAATCCTTCATGAACATAAAATTTTTCAATCGTATGTAAAATAATTGGCTTGTTTCCGATATTGAGATACTGCTTTGGTTTCTCTGCATTTCCCATTCGGCTGCCAATGCCTCCTGCCAAAATAACTCCAAATACCATTTTATTCCTCCCTTATCTCTCTTCTTCCGGAGATTATTTTATTTGATTCCTTATCATTTTACCACAAACTGCTGTATTTCCAAAGGCTTACCTGCTCCGCTGCCTTAAATGTGTCTGCCTAACGCACCATTCTTTCCCCATTTGCAGCCTTCGACACAAGTAAAATCCTCATAGCCACAGCGCGCACAGGCTCTGCCATTTTCCAGAATACGATCAAGCCGCATCCGGTTATACTCGGACAACTGCTCTCTATGTTCCGCAAATTTCTCGACCTGCTCCTGTGTCAAACGCATGATCTCAAGCTGTGCTCGTCCGCACATGCGCTCTTTACATTTTAACACAAAATCCTCAAATAATCCCTGTTCGGTAACCGACACTAACATTCCCTGCGGATAATGCTCTCCTACGCTGGCAATGTCAGCAAGCCATTCCTCTCTCAGGGCATCTGTCTGAATGATCTCCGGTACATAATAGCCAAACTCACCGGGCTCTTGTCCGGAAAATGAAATTTTCACACGAAGCGTACGGTGACGCTGCTGCTGTGCCACTTCCGCAAAAGAAGCTAACATCTTAGAAGTATAGACATCTCCGTAAGTCTCGCGGTTGTCATCGTCTCTGATGCCAAGTGCCTGCATCGGCATAAAACGAAAATACTCATTTTTGCCATCGTGGAAATTGCGTCTGCCGCCTACCACTTCTGTAAGCTGCTGCACCAGTTCCTTCAACTCCTGCGCAAGGCGAAGATTAAAGCCACCTTGGAGGCGTTCCAAATTATTTGTCATTGCTTCCGCCCAGTCTAACACATAAAAAATGTTACGAAACGGCAGGGAATACACCATTGATGTCTGACAAAATACAGAGATCATATATCTTGCATTTTCATATCCCAGTTTGTCTTTTTCACGGTCTGTAAACTGCTCACCATAGATCCTGTCGATCTCCTGAAGCAATTTGTCATGCCACTTTTCGTAAAGGGCCGCCTCCCGCTCTGATGTTGCCTTCATTTTGGTATAGCGGGCACTTTTCTCAGAGGTATTTGACACCCCGATGGAATTTAAGAGCATGGCGATCATTTTGGAGCATCGGATCTCCATCGTTACCATACTATGCTGAAAAACCGAATGATGTCCGTTTGCCGCTGTATTTTCAGCTCTCTTCAACGCCTTTTCCGGCTCTTGTGTGCGAATAGTCGCATATCCGTCCGCTGCATAACAAGTGCCTGCATATTTTCCACTCAATAGCGTCAGATTTTCGTTCATCTGCTGTGCAGACTCCCCATCGACCTCATGAGATACTCCAATGGTAGTGATTTTGACCATACGATGTTTTCCTCCTGTCTGGCGGATCTATTCGCTCTGTCCGCCCTGTTCTCCGGCACTCGCCTGTGTTGCCTTCGGTGTTGGTTTTGCCGTTGGTGCCTTGGTTGGTGCTTTGGTGGCAGTTGGTTTCTTTGTTACTGTCGGCTTTTTCGTTGCCTTAGGCTTCTTCGTTGTCTTCGGCTTCTTCGTTGCCTTCGGTTTGCTCGTCTTTTTCGGTTTCTTTGTCACCTTTGGCGTAGCCGTTGGTTTCTTCGTTGCCTTTGGTGTCTTTGTCGCTTCCGGTGTCTTTGTCACCTTCGGTGTAGCTGTTGCCGTATTGTGATCTGCAGATTTCTTTGCCACAACATCCGTACTATAATAGCAGATGACCGGCATACCTGTCTCTACATAAGAGAATATCGTTTTAGCTGCTGATGGTGGCAGATTAACACAGCCATGTGATCCGCTTGTCTTGTAGATCGTTCCACCGAAACGACTTCTCCATTTAGCGTCATGCAAGCCTACTCCACCATTAAACGGCATCCAATAGTCAACAGGTGTCGCATAATTTTCACCACGAAGTGTCGCATTTCTCTGTTTGTAAGTAATTCCATAACTTCCTGCCGGTGTACTGTAGCCTTTGGACTGGTTACCCGTAACACAAGCAGTATCAAAAACGACCTTTCCCTTTTGTGTGACATACACATGCTGTCCGGTCAGATTTACCTCCACATAAGTATCACCATAATCCTGATCTCCATATGCCGCTGCTGTCTGGCGGTATTCCGGTGTACGCTCCTTCTGTGCACCTTTTTCGATCAGCTTGGTCAGCTTAGCAGTCTCCTTTTCTGTATCCATCCACCAGCCGTAATCTCCACCGTAGACCATAACGGTATCTCCGTAAGCCGTCTTGAATTTACGATTGGTAAAGACGGTGTCATGCTTTCTGCGCAGTTCTAAAACATAAGCCTCTACCTTCTTGGCACGGATCTTCGCGGTTCCGTTCGCAGAATATTTGATCCACTTGTTGATCGTGGAACCATCTAATACTTCCGTCTCATCGCCAAACTGATATGTAATCTTTGTGGATACATAGCGGTTCATATCTTCCAATGTTTTGGTGATTGTCTCTCCATCTGCGGTAAGATCTGCTTTTTGATAGCAATCCTCTTTTGCCAGATTGACCGAATCTTTCAAACCGGACACAGCCTCTGTTACCGCTTTTACGGTTTTCTCCTCATCCAAAATATCTCCCGGCTGATCCTCGACTACTTCATAGCCTTTTCCTTCTTTATATTCAGAAATGGAAGCATCGATCGGTTCGGTGCCGTCCGTCTGTGTCAAGCCTTTTAACTGTGCTGCTTTCTCAGCCAAAAGCGTATCATCATACGAGATCGTATGACTGATCTCATACTCCTCTTTTTCTCCTGTGAAAAAGGTGAAAAATCCCTGTTTCTTCATGATTTCCTTCAACGGCTCCTCATCCTCGATCTTCAAACCGATATTCTTACCGGAGATCGTCTCCTCATAAGTCGATTCCTTTCTGGTATCAGCATCGATCTTCCGTTCTGTCACCTGCAGCTTATAATCCTGGATCTTGTCCTTCAATCCATTGATCTTCATCCCGGAAACATCAATTCCGTTGACCTTTGTTCCTCTGGCGAAATGACTTCCTGTATATATAAAGATCGAAATTACTCCGATCAACAGGATCGCTGCTACAATACCGATCGCGGTTAGTGCCTTATGTTCACACAATAACTGTTTTGCCTTCATAATTTTTTACTCTTCTTTCCCTTTTTTTCTACTAATCGTTAAGTATAACGCTGTTACATTTTAATGTAAAGAACCAAAATATAACAAACGGATCTCATGCCCTGTTAGCGGTTGTCAATCTTTTCCGGGTACATGTCATGCCACAAAAGCCGTTCTGACGCCATTTTCTCCCACTTTGTTCCCGGCTGTCCATAATTGCAGTATGGATCGATCGAGATGCCTCCTCGCGGCGTGAACTTTCCCCATACTTCAATGTATTTTGGCTCCATCAGACGGATCAGATCCTTCATAATGATGTTGACACAATCCTCATGAAAGTCTCCATGATTGCGAAAACTAAATAAATACAATTTTAATGATTTACTCTCTACCATGCGTACTCCCGGTACATAGGAGATCGTAATCGTTGCAAAATCCGGCTGCCCCGTGATCGGACACAAACTGGTAAATTCCGGGCAGTTAAATTTCACAAAGTAATCATTGTCCGGATGTTTATTTTCAAAGGTTTCCAGTACATCCGGTGCATAATCATCCGCATATACCGTTCCCTGATTTCCTAATAAAGTGATCGTCTTCTCTTTTTCTCTCTCTGTCGCCATTTTTCCCTCTCATTTCTACTACAATATATTTATGGTTAATACACCTCACAGCCAGTGAGGCATTATCCATCTTGTTGCTAAATATTATCTTCTTACTGCCGACATACATCCATCTCTGTGCGTACCTCATCTGCTACTGCAAAGCCGGATCTTCCACTCCATTGGCACGAAATGCCTCTGCCCGGTCTCTGCAAGTACCGCATACACCACATGGTTTGTCCTTTCCCTCATAACAGCTCCATGTCAACTCGTAAGGCACTTTTAATCGCAGTCCCTCTTTGACAACCTCTGCCTTGGTCCAATTCACAAACGGTGCCTCAATGTGCACCTGTTTTCCACTTCCCAAATAAATCGCTTCATTCATCGCTTTATTAAAAGCATCGCTGCAATCCGGATATGCATTTCCTGCGGCATCATCTGCGTGAGCTCCATAGTAGATCACTTCACATTCCTTGGATAATGCCATGCTGGCAGCACTTGCCAAAAACAATCCATTCCGAAACGGTACATAGGTTGACACCGGCTTGCCATTTGTCTGCGCCAACTGCTCCGCATAGGTTTCCTGTGGGACTTCCTCTGTAGAATGAGAAAGCAGTGAGCAATCACTGTAAGCAAAAATTTTCTCCAAATCCAGCGAAAGATGCTCCACCTTGTAATACTGTGCAATTTTACCGGCTGCCTCAATCTCTTTGGTATGTTTCTGTCCATAAGATACCGACAAGGCGATGACATTTTCTCTTCCATATTTTTCCACTGCCATTCCCAGGCAAGTCGTGCTGTCCACTCCACCGCTAAACAAAACCATTGCTTTCATTATTAATCTCCATTCTGCAGACGCTCTGCATCAAAAGACCGCGAGCAAAATGTCAAACTTTGCTCTGCGATCAAGGCTGCTTTGTGACGCCTGCGGCACAAATAGCCCAATCCACCTTTCTCCTATGCCATTAAGAAAACAATCGCATCTGCAGCGATGTGTCATCTTGAAATCTGCCTCGCAGGGTAAAAGTTTTGGTCGTTGCTGCATTTTTCTTAATACCTCTTGCCGTCATGCAGCTATGAGTTCCCTCAATGATCACAGCAACATCTTCACTTCCTAAGATCTCCTGCATGATCTCCGCTATATCCGTTCCGATGCGCTCCTGTAACTGTAAGCGTTTGCCCACCATATCAGCGATCCGGGCGATCTTACTCAACCCGATCACTCTGCCCCTTGGCAAATATGCCACTGTCACTTTCATATCGTACATCAATGCAAGATGGTGTTCACAATAACTAAAAATATCAATGTCTCGAACAATGACCATATCCTGTTGTTTTCCCTCAGAGCCAGCCTGCTCGGTAAAGGTTTTATTAAACATCTGTGCGATCTCATGATTGGTGTACTGCATTCCCTCAAACACTTCTTCGTACATTCTTGCAACGCGGTCAGGAGTGTCCTTTAATCCCTCGCGGTCAGGGTCATCACCCAATGCTTCCAAAATTCCACGCACATGTTGTTTGATTGCTTCTGTATCGATTGCCATAATAATCCTCATTTCTGCACACATTTTCCGTGCATCACAAATTTGTGTCAAGTGTGCACAGACACAAATTCTATGTGAAAAATACCGCATTGGCAGTATGTTTCCTACGCATTCTCACAAACACTGTTCCGGTCGATCCACTTATCGGGTCATACCCCTCTTTTTTGCGGATCCCAGATAAACTTGTGCAACTGTAACTGAACCCTTACATGGTTTAATTTGTTCTCCTGCAAAAAGGTAACCATGTCCACCGGCTCGATCCGATCAAATACCGCACTAAAAATGACCGTGCACTTTTTATCCAGCTCATAGCGGCGAATGATCTCTGTCGCTTTCTCCATATCCGATCGGTCTGAAACCACAAATTTCACAGTATCCTGTGGGGATACCTGTTCAAAATTTTCCAGACACATCTGCTGTTCCATCCCACTTCCGGGCAGCTTATAATCTAAGGTGAAGCTTGTCTTTGGAGCAATCTCACGAAATGGAGCAATCGGTACACTTCCATTCGTTTCCACCTCTAATGCTAAGCCTTCCTCTCTGTCGATGCGCTCCAGCAAAACGGCGATATTTTCTCGAAAAAGCGGTTCGCCACCGGTCAAAGTAACCCGGTAAATGCCGGAATCCAGCAATTTCCTGCAAATTTCCTCTTCCGTCATCACCACACAGTCTGCGTCGTCATCGTATGCCCATGCCGTATCGCAATAATTGCACCGCAGATTACATCCTTTCAAACGGACAAAGTTTGCCAATTCTCCAGCGAAGCGTCCTTCACCGTTAATACTTTCAAACAGTTCCACTACTTGAAAATCTGCCATCGATCTTTCCCTTTCCTCAAGTTTATTCTACAGCTTTCACTACTTATCCTGCGGCAGTTTTCACGCTTCGGAATACACAGCACAGTTATTTGGCGTCTCGTATACTTCCACTTTTGCTACAGAATAACCTTTACTTGTATACAACTTGTAAAAATAGGCAGCAAAATTTTCAGCTGTAGGACGAAATGGCATCTCTACCACCGAAAATCCCTCTTCCTGTAATGCTTTCATCGTATTTTGTTTCAAGGTATTTTCCTCTATGATCAATACATGATCCATACGATCCAATTCTTCCCTCAAATCCTGCTTCAAATGTGCAAAATCTACACACATCCCTCTCTGCTGCGGATCTTCCTGCAGAGATTCCGACTCCACCGTCAGCAGCACACGCCAGCGATGTCCATGCAGATTACCGCATTTTCCCTGATACCCCGCCAAAAAATGTGCCGAGTCAAAACTATGTTCTGTCGTTAATTGATACATATCTCACCTCTAAAAATCAAAAAAAGCAGACCTTCGTCTGCCACTAACAATTCATTGTTATTTTGCAGTCCGAGTTTTATTTATAGACAGGATGGTACAAATGAACTGTCTGTTCCAATGTCCTATTGTATCTCGCAGATAAGTTTTCGTCAATACTCAATTTTCTCTTTCTGTCTCCAATGACTGCCAAACGATAATAGCGCATAATAAAGAAAAAAACACCATACCACATCCACAATAGATGTGATATAGTGTTTTGCATTTTTTGATAAATAGATCAACCTTTTACACTACCAAGTGCAACACCCTGTACGATATGTTTTGATAAGATCAAATATACCACGATAACAGGG
>JALEPA010000034.1 GCA_022766515.1 Lachnospiraceae bacterium
ACGATATCATGAAAGCTTCCCTTTTTGTGAAGTCCGAGTGTCAATGGACCGTCTTTGACGGCATCTCCAAAGGAAAATTCCATTTTGTTACGGTATCCCCACTCTCTGTACTGTCCATCTTTTCGTACAGATAAAATTCCATCGTACTGATAGCCGTCTCCTTCGTAGACAGCATCGATCAAACGGAGTACTTGTTCTTTTTTGAGGGCAAGCTGCTGTTCATAAGGAATTTCCTGATAGTTACAGCCACCACATGTACCAAAATTCGGACACTGCGCCTCTCGCGCTTCTAACTGTCCTTTTTTTAGAACAGAACGCAATCGTCCTTCACATTTATTTTTGCGTGCTTTCTTGACAGAAAACTCCACTGTCTGTCCGGGAAGTGCCCCTTTTACGACAACATATTCGGTTGCCACGCTTTCATCCGGCTGTGGCACCTGCGCCTTTACAACTGCTTTATTCGGAAAGTCAACGCGTTCTACCACGCCTGTTAAAATCTGTTTCTTTTTCATGTTTATCCTCATTTCTGCACCAGCAGATTTCCTATTATTCTCTTGGCTTGTCCGCAAAGTTACCCATGATCTTTAAGTTGCTGGCATATTCTTCGATCGACGCCATCGCATTTCCTACACCGGAGTCCTGCAGATTTCCGGTAAAGTCAACGAAGAAACGATATTCCCAACTGCTTTTGTGCATTGGTCTGGACTCGATCTTAGTTAAGTTCAGATCGTTATAATAAAAGTTTGCCAACATATGATACAAGGCACCCGCCTCATGTTTCACCTCAAATGCAATGCTGACCTTATTCGCATTTTTCACATAAATTTTTTGATTCGTTATGATGATGAAACGAGTAAAATTTTGGTTGTGCTGATTGATCCTTGGCTGCAACACGGTAAGACCAAACTCCTCGGCTGCGCGCACACTAGCGATCGCCCCCTGTGATCTGTCGCCCTCTTCTGCAATTTTCTTAGCAGCGCCTGCCGTGCTGTCATATTCCACACCACGAATGGCAGGATGTGCCTCTAAGAAATCCGAGCACTGCATCAATCCCTGTGGATGCGAATACACAACTTCCAGATCATCGATTGAGGCACCCGGAAGTCCCAGTAATGCCTGATCGACCTTGATAACATGCTCTGCCACGATGGTCACATCGTGATCGACCATCAGATCATAGATGTCTGCAATACTTCCGGTAGAAGTGTTTTCGATCGGCACAACACCGTACAATGCCTCTCCATTTGCGACAGTCTCCATCACTTCTTTAAAGGTCGTTTTGTTAAATGATGTGATCTTATCTCCAAAATATTCCAACATCGCCTGCTCGGTAAAGGCTCCTTTTTCACCAAAATAGACCACTCTGGTGTCTTCGTTGACATCCAGCTTATCTACTTCACGAAATGGAATATGGTTTACTCCGGGACCAAGTTTTTGATACTGATATTTACGACTGATGGACATGATCTGGCGAAACAGATCCTCAACTGCCGTCTCGTTAAATTCATTATTTGCCATTTTGCGAAGTGCAGCTATCTTTTCATTCTCACGAGCCGGATCATATACTTTTTTTCCAGTGCTTCTCTTATATGCAGCCACATCATTGGCGACTTCCATGCGCTGTTCAAAGAGTTTCGTGATCTGTCTGTCGATCTCATCAATTTTCTTGCGGCTTTCCTTCAAATCCACTACCATATCGTTTTTCCTCGTTTCTGCGCACAATCTTTCGTATCAAAGCTGTGTATCTTGTGTACGCCTCTCCAACACCAGCCAATCGGGCAAAAACATTGCTTTGCACCGTCTCTTTTTTTCTCTTACAAACCCTTACAGAATACCATATTTTCTGATTTATCTCAAGCGCAAAACCACCGTTTTCCCTACCAAGAATTATCAACGCAATTCCTGGAAAAAAACAAAAATCACGGATATTCGCTTTCCGCAAACATCCGTGATCATAATCATTATTTTTCATTGTCTCATAACGACTTCCTGCGAGAACTCTTCTGATCAAAATCCCTTCAGAATAGACAGGTTAGAATCTTTCTTTCCTTTTCTGCCCTTACGCTCCGTATTTTCCATCAAGCGAAGCTCTTCATCGTCAAATTTAGACTCCTTAAAATTATCTTCCTCAAGCAATGCTTTCAGATCGACTTTCTTTGGTTTCTTTGGTCTTGCAGGCTTGTTTGGTTTTGCAGATACTCTCTTCTCCTGTGCAACCGGAGCTTCTTTCAAAGGAGCTTTCTCTTCCGCAGTATCAGCTGCTGTTTCCTCCTGCACATCATCTGCTTCCTCTTCAACCTCTGTCTCCTCTAAAACAGTTTCCTCTTCCTGCTCTTCGACCGTTTCTTCCTCTACAGGTGCATCAGACTCCGTAGCAGTTTCCTCTGCTTCGGGTGCTGTCTCTTCTGTGGCCGCAGCCTCATTAACAGTTTCCGGTGCGGTATCAGCCTGTTGTGTGGACCCAGCGCTCTGTACCGTCTCCTGTTTTACCGCTGAATCCTTAGGCAGGTCCGACGCCTCTTCTCCCTCTAAATTAAACTCGGTGGCGTCATCCCCGATAAATATGTCCTTACTGATCGTAATATGTGCTACCAATGCTGATCCAAAATATTCATTCAACACTGGAACCTGCTCGATTGCCTTAACCGGATCGTGTGATTTGATCATCGTCAGGAATACGGCAAACGGACGAATGTATACCAGACACTGCTCCAAAGGATACTTGTCTGTACGAATGGTAACAACCTTGTCCTTAAAGCTTTGCAACTTCTCCTCTACTTCCGGATCCTCCGTATATAAACTCAAGAAACTTTTCTTGACTGCTTCCAAATATTCCAGCTTGCGGTCCTCTTTCATTCGTTTCTCGATCTGTTCACGCATAATACGCATTTTCTTTGGTGCTGCGTCACCAAGATTTGCCTGACCATACATTTTCAGACATTCTTTTTGCTTCGTATTTAACTCCATGATGCACTGCATCATCTCTGTATTTACTCTTTCAGGCACAAACTCCTGCATGGTGATGCTTGCCATCACTTCTTTGACTAATGTACTAAACCGCTGCATTTCCGCTT
>JALEPA010000194.1 GCA_022766515.1 Lachnospiraceae bacterium
ATCAAACAGTATGGTGATGTATGGGATGATGTGAAGATCGGTACCGTTACAACAAGTATTGTAACAGTGGATGACTTGAGTAAGATGGCAGAGTCTGATTCATCCGAGGCAAGCAGCGAGTCAAAATAATATACAATAAGGTACAATAAGACAAAACCCTAGGGGGATTATTCCTCCTAGGATTTATGCATTGAAATGGAGGCATACAATGGAAAATGTTAAGAGAGTATATGTGGAAAAGAAAACGCCATATGCAGTTCGCGCAAAAGAGCTGAAAGAGGAAGTGGTTCGCTATCTGGGGATCACAGCGTTGAAAAATGTACGCGTATTGATTCGTTATGATGTGGAGAATCTGAGCGAAGCAACTTATCAGCAGGCACTGGGTACCGTGTTTTCTGAGCCACCGGTAGATGATTATTATGAGGAGACTTTTGATGCTGCGAAAGAGGCGTTGATTTTCTCTGTGGAGTATTTACCGGGTCAGTTTGATCAGAGAGCGGATTCCGCTGAGCAGTGTGTGAAGCTTTTGAATGAAAAAGAAGATCCGATCATTCGTTCTGCAACGACTTATGTGTTTGAAGGATCCTTCACAGAGGAAGAGACAGCAAGATTAAAGGAATACTGCATCAACCCGGTAGATTCCAGAGAGACAGATGAGAAGAAGCCGGAGACATTAGTGCAGAAGTTTGACGAGCCGGAAGCCGTTGCTATTTTTGACGGCTTTAAGAGTATGCCGGAGGATGAACTGAAGAAATTGTATGAATCTCTGAATTTGGCAATGACATTTCAGGACTTTTTACATATTCAGAAATATTTTGCAGGAGAGGAAGACAGAGATCCTTCTGTGACAGAAATCCGTGTATTAGATACCTATTGGTCTGATCATTGCCGTCACACAACATTTTTAACAGAATTAAAAAATGTTTCCTTTGAAGATGGTTATTATCGTGCTCCGATTGAGCAGAGTTATAAAGATTATCAGGAAGTACGCAGTGAGATCTTTAAGGACAGACCGGATAAATATGTTTCCCTGATGGATATTGCTTTGATGGCAATGCGTAAATTAAAAGCAGACGGTAAGTTGGATGATATGGAAGAGTCCGACGAGATCAATGCTTGTTCTATCGTTGTACCTGTTGAGATTGACGGAAAGGAAGAGGAGTGGCTTGTATTTTTCAAAAACGAGACACACAACCATCCAACAGAGATCGAGCCGTTTGGTGGCGCAGCAACTTGTCTTGGTGGTGCGATCCGTGATCCATTGTCAGGTCGTGGCTATGTATATCAGGCAATGCGTGTAACGGGAGCGGCTGATCCAACGGTTTCCATGAAAGAAACACTTCCGGGTAAGCTTCCACAGAGAAAGATCGTAACAGGGGCAGCGCATGGATACAGCTCCTATGGTAACCAGATCGGACTTGCAACAGGATTGGTGAATGAAGTCTATCATCCAAACTATGTTGCAAAGCGTATGGAGATTGGTGCTGTTATGGGTGCCGCTCCAAGAAGAAATGTTATTCGTGAGAACAGTGATCCGGGAGATCGTATCATTTTATTAGGTGGTCGTACCGGCCGTGATGGTATTGGTGGAGCGACAGGATCATCTAAGGCACATACGACACAGTCTATCGATGTCTGCGGTGCGGAAGTGCAGAAGGGTAATGCGCCAACAGAGCGTAAGATCCAGAGATTGTTCCGCAGAGAAGAAGTCAGCAGCATTATCAAAAAATGTAACGACTTCGGTGCCGGTGGTGTATCTGTTGCGATCGGTGAGCTGGCAGACGGACTTCGTGTGGATCTTGACAAAGTTCCAAAGAAATATGCCGGATTGGATGGAACAGAATTAGCGATTTCCGAGTCACAGGAAAGAATGGCAGTTGTTGTTTCTCCGGAAGATGTTGATAAAATGTTAGCCTTTGCAGAGGAAGAAAACCTGGAGGCTGTTGTAGTAGCAGAGGTCACAGAGGAGCCAAGACTGGTACTTTCTTGGAGAGGTGATGTGATCGTAGATATTTCCAGAGCGTTCCTCGATACCAATGGTGCGCATCAGGAGGCTGAGGCAGTTGTCAGCATGCCTGCAAAAGAGAACAATTACTTTGAGGCACAGAAGCCGGTCGAGGATGTCAAGACGGCTTGGTTAGATACCTTGAAAGATCTCAATGTATGTTCGCAGAAGGGCTTGGTAGAGATGTTCGACAGTTCTATCGGTGCTGCCAGTGTATACATGCCATACGGTGGAAAATATCAGTTGACACCAACACAGTCAATGGTTGCTAAGCTTCCGGTATTAGAAGGAAAATGTGATACCGTAACAATGATGAGTTATGGTATGGATCCATATTTGTCTACCTGGAGCCCATATCATGGATCTGTTTATGCAGTTGTATCTTCTGTTGCGAAGATCGTGGCAGCCGGTGGAGATTTCCGAAAGATCCGTTTGACTTTCCAGGAGTATTTCCGTCGCCTTGGCACAGACGCAAAGCGCTGGGGTGAGCCTATGGCGGCATTGCTCGGTGCTTATGATGTACAGATGAAACTTGGTCTGCCATCTATCGGTGGTAAGGATAGTATGTCCGGTACCTTCAACGATATTGATGTACCACCAACACTTTGTTCTTTCGCAGTCGATGTTGCACACTTGCCAAATGTGGTAACTCCGGAATTGAAGAAAGCAGGAAATGTATTGATCGCTTTCGAGATGGAGAAAGATTCTTACGATCTGCCACAGTACGATCAGGTGATGCCAATGTATGATAAGATCACAAAATACATTGCAGACGGTTTGTTACAGTCTACTTATGCGATCGGATTTGGCGGTATCTGTGAGGCAGTCAGCAAAATGGCATTTGGTAACGGACTTGGTGTTCAGATCGCAGACGAACTTCCGGTTCAGAAGCTGTTTGCAAAAGAGTATGGTTCTATCATTGCAGAAGTTTCCGAGGATGCATTGAAGAAGATCGATCTTCCATATACAATGGTTGGAACAGTGACAGACGATGCTACATTCCGTGCGCATGGAGCAGCGATTTCTATGCAGGAAGCATTGGAAGCATGGACAGGTACTTTGGAAAGCGTATTTGCAACTCGTTCTGATGTACCACAGACAGAACTTACCGATACTTTATATGATGCAGGTAAAGTATTTGTTGCCAAAAATAAAATTGCAAAACCAAAAGTGTTTATTCCGGTATTCCCTGGAACAAACTGTGAATATGATACAACGAAAGCGTTTGAAGAGGCAGGAGCCGATGTGAAGACTGTCGTATTCAAGAATATGACAGAGAGTCAGATCGTAGAGTCTGTAGATGCTTTTGAGCAGGCGATCCGTGAATCTCAGATCTTGATGTTCTCCGGCGGATTTAGTGCCGGTGATGAGCCGGATGGATCTGCGAAGTTTATCGCTTCTATTTTCCGTAATCCAAAGATTATGGATGCCGTACATGAGCTTTTGCAGAAACGCGATGGATTGGCACTGGGTATCTGTAATGGTTTCCAGGCATTGATCAAATTGGGTCTGGTGCCTTATGGCGAGATCAAACCACAGACGGCAGATGCGCCTACACTGACAACAAACAGCATTGGCAGACATATTTCTAAGTCTGTTTACACAAAGGTTGTGACGAACAAGTCTCCTTGGCTGATGGAAGCAGAGCTTGGCGGTGTATATGCAATCCCGGCTTCTCATGGTGAGGGTCGTTTTGTAGCACCAAAAGAGGTGATTGATTCTCTGTTCGCTAATGGTCAGGTAGCAACCAGATATGTCGATCTTGACGGAAATCCAACGATGGATGAGGACTTCAATCCAAATGGTTCTTATGCAGCCATTGAGGGTATTACCAGTCCGGATGGTCGTGTTCTTGGTAAGATGGCACATTCCGAGCGAATCGGTGAGGGTGTGGCTTTGAATATTTATGGAAACCAGAACCAGCATATCTTTACTTCCGGTGTGAAATATTTCAAATAAGATAGGGACGGCAGCGTACGGATCTTGATCGTGGATGCTGATATTCCCATAGCACGAAAGTGCCATAATTGCAGGGCAAAATATTAGTTTTGCCCTGCTTTGTTGTATAGAAAACGATTTGCTATATAACAATAGAAGAGCAAAACGCTGATTTCGCTCTTTTGCATTTTCTGCTAAAAAATATAAAAAAGGTGTTGACATTTATCGCTGTATCATGTAATATACTCATTGTGCTTGAGAGAGCACCAGAACAACAGTTTGGTTGTTATGCACGAGTGGCTCAGTGGTGGAGTATCGCCTTGCCAAGGCGAGGGTCGCGGGTTCGAATCCCGTCTCGTGCTCTTTGGAGCAATCCATACAATTACATATTGATTTGCATTTGCAAATACTA
>JALEPA010000275.1 GCA_022766515.1 Lachnospiraceae bacterium
GGTCTCTATGAAAGAACAGCCAACCACCGAACTACTCGGTATCCTAAATAAACTCGAAAAAAAGGACATGAATTCGTATATCAAAAAATTTGCTGCGACTGATGCAGCCACAGCACCTTTTCCTGAATATATTGCAGAGCATGACATTGTCGTTGCTGACATTGTACAACGCTGCCACGGTATATTATCCAAATCATATGTATATGATATTCTAAATGGCACCAAACGAAATCCCTCCCGCGATGTCGTCCTGCTATTATGTATCGCTGTCCGTGCCGACCGCAAGCAAACAAGACGACTTCTGGAAAAATATGGTCACCGGGATCTGTATGCAAAAGATACAAGAGACATCATTGTTGCGACCTATATCAACAACAAAGACTATGATATAGACCGCATCAATGATGAATTATTCCAGTATCATCTGCCACCGCTTAGTACCGAGCATTAATCCAACAATTCCTATCTTTTGAGAGATCATTGTACGCATCCGATCAACTCATTGATGTCTTTCACGTCATTTTCCTGCATGAATCGCTCGATTCCTTCTATGACCTGTACTGTCGTTGTCGGTTCATGGAAATTCGCTGTTCCGACTGCAACCATTGTAGCACCAGCCATAATAAACTCTAAGGCATCTTCCGCCGTACGAATACCGCCCATGCCAAGCACAGGGATCGTCACGGCATGTGCTGCCTGATACACCATCCGCACTGCCACAGGCTTCACTGCAGGTCCTGACATTCCACCCGTTTTATTTGCCAGTGCAAAGGAACGGCGATGAATATCAATCTTCATTCCTGTCAAAGTGTTGATCAGCGAAATAGCATCTGCACCACCTGCTTCTGCTGCCTTTGCCGTCTCTGTAATATCAGTTACATTCGGACTTAACTTCATGATCACCGGCTGCTTTGCCTCTGCCTTGATCGCTGCCGTAATCTTTTCCACCTGTTTCGGATCCTGTCCAAACGCAATACCACCTGCTTTGACATTCGGGCAGGAAATATTGATCTCCAGCATAGAAACCGGCTGATCTGCCAGTCTTCTGACCACCTCGATATATTCTTCCGGTGTCTTACCACATACATTTACGATAATGTTAGTATCATATTTCTGCAAAAACGGAATATCCCTCTCGATAAACACATCGATTCCCGGATTTTGCAAGCCAATGGCATTTAACATTCCCCCGTATGTTTCACAAACACGAGGAGTAGGATTGCCCGACCAAGGCACATTTGCCACACCTTTTGTCGTCACAGCTCCCAGTCGGCTAAGATCCACATATTCCCCATATTCAGCCCCTGATCCAAAGGTTCCGGATGCTGTCGTGACCGGATTTTTCATGGATACTCCCGCAAAATTCACTGCCAGATTCATTGTTATCCTCCTATATCTCTACGGTCTGCGCATCAAATACCGGACCGTCCTTGCATATTCTCGTATTGTTGACATGACTGTGTGCATCCTTCTCTTTTGTCGTGCATACACAACCAAGGCAGGCACCAATACCACACGCCATATGCTCCTCCAGAGAGATCTGTGCCTCGATCTCCTGCTCTGCGGCAAACGCTTTAACGCCTCTTAACATTGGCATTGGTCCGCATGCATAGATCGTATCTGCCGTCAAACCTTCTGCACGGATTGCATCAATGACATTACCCTTCGTGCCAACACTTCCATCTTCTGTAGAAACATATACCTCTGCATAAGGTTCAAACTCTTCTTTCAAGAACTGTGTCGCATCTCGATAGCCCAGTACAACCTGCACCTGACCCGATAAGCTTTTTGCCAGGGCTAACATTGGTGGGATTCCGATTCCACCACCGATCAAAATGCTTTTTCCTTCTTTTTGTGTAAAGCCATTACCGAACGGTCCCATCACAGGGATCACATCACCGGCCTGTTTCTCTGAAAACTCCAGTGTTCCGGCACCCGCCACACGATACACGAGACGGATCGAACGCTCTGCAGCATTGATCTCGCAAATGCTGATCGGTCTTGGAAGCAATCTGCTGCCATCATCACTGTAAAGAGACAAAAACTGTCCCGGTTTTGCCATTGCTGCAACATTATAATCTTCCGGAAATTGCAGCCACATACTAAAAATTTCCGGTGCCAACTGTGACTGGCTCATAACGGTCGCCAGACATTTCTTTTTTTCTG
>JALEPA010000203.1 GCA_022766515.1 Lachnospiraceae bacterium
CTGGAGTGCGCGGTAATAGCACAGCCACGACGCTCCGGTTGCCAGTCCCGATAACATCACGAAGGCAAGTTCCTTCTTTTCGACCGTTTTTACCTGCTGCCATTTTCCTTTGACCACGACCATCAGCCAAGCCATAACGAGCACTACCGTTGTACGGATTGCCGTTCCTAAATTAGAATCCACACCTTCTATGCCGACTTTGCCCAAAATGGCAGTAAGACTGGCAAATACTGCTGATAGCACTGCATAAATCATCCATTCTTTCCCAGTAGCCTGCGCCTTACTATCCTGCTTTTTGTCGATCATCAACAAGGTACCCGCACCGATCAACACAACGGATATAATCTTAGGAAGCGTAATGCCCTCGTGCAGAAAAATAAGTGCTAACAAGATCGTCAATACGGTGCTGCTTTTATCAATCGGCACAACTTTATTGATGTCACCCTTTTGTAATGCATGAAAATAGCACAACCACGACGCTCCGGTCGCTAATCCCGAAAGTATCAAAAACAAAAATGTCTTGCCGCTGATCTGTGTGATCTGACCACCCGTCCCGGTAATCAGAACCATCAGCCACGAAAATAACAAGACTACGATCGTGCGGATCGCAGTTGCCACATCGGAATCCGTTTTCTTAATTCCACACTTTGCAAGAATAGATGTAATTCCTGCAAAAAAGGAAGAACCTACTGCATACAATAACCACATGATAAAATCACATTCCTTTCTTATCTCCGAAATTCCAGAATATCTTCTATCTGCTTTCTCGGTCTGGCTGGTGGATGTTCTGCAGGATATCCTACCGAGATCGCACCAACAAGCTGATCCCCGGTGTCCAAATAATCGACCAGTTCCGGATAGGCAAAACAGGTGTTGGCGATCCATAAAGTCCCCAAACCAAGTTCCGTTGCTCTCAAAAGAATATTTTGCACCGACGCTCCAATCGACAGACTGTCACATATCTCTGAAACACGGTGATCCGTGTCTATCGGTTCATACGGCGATGTTCCATTCGTATTCAAAATAACCAGTAACACCGGGGCTTCCCGCATCACTTCTAAGGTATGAAACGCATCCGGAAGTCCAAATGCAGATTCCGGCAGCACGGCATCCCCGTTCTGCTCCCGTTCTAACCCTGCCTGCATCCGCTCCAAAAGTTCCGCCTTCGCATTGCCGGTATAGGCAAGATACTTCCAAGGCTGTCTGTTTTTGGCAGACGGTGCCATCCTTGCCGCTTGGATCAACTCCGTGATCAATGCACGGTCAACTTCCTTTTCCTGATATTTACGGATACTCCGCCTCTCATTGATCGAATTCATCATTTTTGTAATGCTTCCTCCAAAATCTATCCCTTATTGCTATACAAAAACAAGCTGCACTAACAACATATAACAGATCGTGCCGCCTGCTATGGAAAATAACATTTGCCGTTTCCACACATGTAACAGGATCGTAACCGCTACGGCAATCAACTCCGGCAGTCCATAACTGTAGGCAAGCGGTGTCACATTGCGCAGGCAATAGACCACCAACATCGCAAAAATCGCCCCCGGCAGCATTTTTCCAAGATACTGTATGTATTTTGGTGTAGGACGATCGGCACGAAATGGAAAAGCCATCTCGTGCCCTCTCTTATCTCTATTTTTATAATTATTTTTGATACCGCTTTGATGGACGATAGACCATAAGCGCGATAAAGATCAAAACCGCTGTCGTTGCCAAGCTAAGCGGATATACTAACATGATCGTGGTAAAGTTTTGGTGTGCTGGAAATACCGTATAGATCCAGACCAATCGTACCACGCACACGCCAAATACCGTTAAGATCGCAGGTACCAGTGACAGCCCAAATCCACGCAGATAGCCGGACATATTTTCGTACAACATACTGAATGTATATGCAGAAAAAATGATCAGCAATCTGGTATAACCAATCTCTACAACCCTTGGATCCGAATTAAATAATGCAAGCAGGCTCTTTCCAAAGAACAGGATCAACATAATGGATACCGCACAGGCGATCGCTGCCTCAATAATACACAGATACAGCGATTTTTTACATCGTTTCAGATCACCGGCTCCGTAGTTTTGTCCGGTAAAGGTCGTACATGCCTGACTGAACGAATTCATAATATCGTATACAATGATCTCAATGTTCAATGCCGCACTGGATGCTGCCATGACAATCGTTCCCAGGCTATTGATCGCAGACTGGATCACGATATTAGCAACTGCAAACACCGCACCTTGGATTCCTGCCGGAAGGCCGATCCGCAAAATACGCCCGGCAACTCCTGCATCAAACTTAAATTCCGTTCGTTTGATCCGTATCACATGATCGGTGCGGCACAATCTGCGAAACAACACAATGGCACTGATCGCATTGGAAAGTACCGTTGCGATCGCCACACCATTTACCGTCATTTTGAAAACAATGACAAAAACCAGATTTAACGCCACATTAAGCACACCTGAAATTGCCAACGCCTGCAATGGAATCTTCGTCTCCCCGATACTTCGGAAGATCGCCGCCTCAAAGTTATATAAACAAATAACGGGCATTCCAAGCAGATAAATGCGAATATAGGTCAACGCATAAGGAAACACGGCATCCGGAATATTCATCAAATGCATCAGTGACCCAATGAATATCTCTCCTATTAATGCGATCAAGGCACCGCCCAATATCGACATGATGATAGATGTATGTACCGCCTTATGGATCGTCGCCTCATCTTTCTGTCCGATCGCATTGGCGATAATAACATTTGCCCCCAGTGCAATTCCGATAAACAGGTTGAGCAGCAGGCCAACGATCGGGCTGTTAGCACCAACCGCAGCCACGCAGACAGTCTTGGCATCCCCGGTGAAATTACCAACGATCGCCAGATCGGATGCATTAAAAAGCTGCTCCAAAATTCCTGTTGCTGCTACCGGAAATGCATAAAGGATCAATTTATCCCATAAAGAACCATGCAGCATATCCATTTTCTGTTTTGCCATTTTTTCTTTGCCTCATTTCTAGTCGTGTACTTTCAAACCATGAAGCATTTTTACAAATTCCGGATTACTGTGATCAACGATCTCACTATGACCAAGATCAAGCTTTGCGATCTCTTCCATATCTTCTTTCGTCAAGGAGAAATCCCAAATATTCATATTCTGCTCCATGCGGTCTTTATGCACAGATTTTGGAATAACGACTACGCCTCTCTGCACATTCCAGCGAAGTGCTACCTGTGCCGCTGTCTTTCCGTACTTATCTCCAATTGCCTGCAGAACCGGATGGGAGAAAATCCCATGATTACCCTCAGCAAATGGGCCCCATGCTTCTGGCACTACTCCATATTCCTTCATAACGCTAAGCGCATTTTTCTGTTGGAAAAATGGATGCAGCTCTACCTGATTTACGACTGGTTTTACTTTAACGGTTTCACAGAAATCCGTCAATATATGTGGGTAAAAATTGCAGACACCGATTGCCTTCAACTTACCCTCTTCTAGCATTTCTTCCATCGCACGGTATGCACCGTAGTAGTCGCCCATTGGCTGATGGATCAAATACAGATCCAAATAATCTGTTCCCAGTTTCTTCAAAGAGCGTTCTACAGCTTTCTTCGCACCCTCGTAGCTTGCATCCTGTACCCAAAGCTTAGTCGTAATAAACAGTTCCTCTCTAGCCACGCCACATTTAGCAATCGCTGCACCGACTGCCTCCTCGTTCATATATGCAGCCGCTGTATCGATCAGGCGGTATCCGCTGTCGATTGCATCAAGCACTGCTTTCTCACATACATCATGGTCTGGCACCTGAAAGACACCAAAACCTAAAAGTGGCATTTTTACTCCGTTGTTTAATGTTGTATACTCCATCGTAAGTCCTCCTTTTTATGTGTTTTACCATTCTCACAATCTATAGTATACGAGCCACATTCCGTAAAGTACAATAATTCTTTTGCATACCACTATTCATTTGACGCATAGTAAAAGCAACCATCCCTTAGCTTTCATAAAAGTCCACCGCAAATAATGCCTCTCCTGCTTTGATCTCTCCTTCGGCTAACAAACGGACTTTTTGATGGTCTTCCAGTTCCGTACACAGCACCGGAGAGACCATAGAAGGAGCATGTGCCTGAAGGTAATCGAGATCCAGTTTCATCAACAGATCTCCCTTTTTCACTTTTTGTCCGTTCTCAACAAACACGGTAAAACCCTTGCCATCCAGTTTGACCGTATCGATTCCCATATGCAACAGCAGGCTCAAACCGGAATCTGTCGTAAATCCAATCGCATGCTTTGTTTCAAAGACAAATGCCACCTCTCCGTCTTCCGGTGCCGTAACGACCGTGTCCGTTGGCGTTACCACTGCTCCGTCACCCATCATTCTTCCGGCAAACGCCTCATCCGGTACCGTCGAAAGATCTGCCGCCTTTCCGGTGATCGGACTGGATATGATCACTGTCTTCACGACCGTTCCTACTGTTTCAGATTCTTTTGGCTGTTGTTCTTCCTGTGCCATTTTCGCATCATCTTGACGATATTCGATATCCGGTGCTGTCTCTAAATACTCCTCCAAATTAGATTTGATCACAGTGACATGCGGTCCGTAAATGATCTGCACACCATTCCCTTTGTGAATGACCCCGCTCGCTCCGGTTGATCGAAGCAAAGCATCATCGACCAAATCAGCTTGGAATACCGTGCAGCGAAGTCTTGTTGCACAACAGTCCACCCCATCGATATTTTTCTTGCCACCAAGACCTCTTGTGATCGTCTCACTTAAAGTATCCGCATTTGCTTCTTTTTTGCTGTCCCCATTTGCGGACTTCTTGGCATTGACATCTGACTTTGTATACAGTTTTACCTCGCCGCCATCATCCTCGCGTCCCGGTGTTTTTAAGTCCCATTTTCGGATCAAAAATGAAAAGATCACATAGTATAACAGGAAATAGATAATACCGACCGGAATAATTCTAAGCCAGCTTGTTTTCTCATTGCCCTGCAATATTCCAAATAAAAACAGATCCAAAAATCCACCTGAAAATGTCAGTCCGACTGCAATATTTAACAGATGAGCGATCATATATGCCGCTCCTGCCAAAATAACCTGTACCACAAATAGGACAGGTGCTACAAACAGAAAAGAAAATTCGATCGGTTCTGTAATTCCTGTCAGCATGGAGGTGAGGGCTGCGGAAAACAGTAATCCGCCCGTCTGCTTTTTCTTTTCCGGTTTTGCTGTCTGGTACATCGCCAGTGCCGCTCCCGGCAGTCCAAAGATCATAAAGATAAATTCACCGGAGAAATATCTGGTCGCATCGGCGCTAAAGTGTGTGACATGTGACGCATCCGCCAGTTGGGCAAAGAAAATATTTTGACCGCCCTGTACGACCTGTCCAGCCACCTCCGCAGTGCCGCCAACCGCAGTCTGCCAAAACGGCATATAAAATACATGATGCAGGCCAAACGGTATTAACGCTCTCTTGACAATACCAAAGATCAAAGTTCCCAAATAACCACTGCCCGTCACCAGACCGCCAAGCGCATAAATTCCGTTCTGCACGACCGGCCAGATAAAATACAACGCAATGCCGACAAACATATAAACGATCGTAGAAATGATCGGCACGAATCTGGAGCCTGCAAAGAAAGAGAGCGCATTCGGCAAACTGATCTTATGGTAGCGGTTGTGCAATGCTGCCACACCAAGACCCACAATAATACCGCCAAAAACGCCCATCTGTAATGTATTGATACCGCATACGGAAGCGATTGTTCCGGTCAGAACATCTTCTGCCACGCTGCCGTCTTCTAAGATTTCACCATTTAATTCTAACATCGCACTGATCGAAATATTCATGACAAAGTATGCGATCACCGCTGACAATGCCGCAACCTCTTTTTCCTTTTTTGCCATTCCGATCGCCACACCAACAGCAAACAACAGTGGTAGGTTGTCAAACACAGCACTTCCCACCTTATTCATAATAACAAGCAGGGCATGTAAAACCGTCCCGTCTCCTAACACTTTTCCCAAATGGTAAGTAGCAATCGTTGTCTCATTGGTAAACGAACTACCCAGTCCAAGAAGTAAACCGGCAACCGGCAAAATCGCGATTGGGAGCATAAAACTTCTGCCGATCCTTTGTAACACTTCAAAAATTCGATCCTTCATTTCTGATCCATCCTTTCTATGGATATTGCTGTGCATACATACACACCAACATAGTATCCGCAAGATCGATCAAAAATATGCTTACATCAAATTTCCCACAACCAGAAGTTACTATCCGTCCACATATTACTTATCTTAATTTTTTTCTAATAAAGTTTTATAACTGCAATCGATGCCGATTGCTCCGATTGGCGCCGTGATGATAATGGCGAGCACCGCTACGGACAAAATGATCTTGCCACAGGGAAGTCCCACAGACAGAGGCACAGAGCCAATTGCCGCCTGCACGGTTGCTTTAGGCAGATAGGCGATCACGCAAAAGATCCGCTCTTTCCAAGAAAGCTGTGTTCCTGCAACGCAAAGGAGCACACCAACTGCACGACAAACCAATGCCACCACGATCATCAGCACCGCCGCCAGTCCAGCACTCAGCGTGTAGCGAATGTCCACTGCCGCACCGACAAGCACAAATAACACAACTTCTGCCGCAAGCCAAAGCTTGCCAAATTTTTCGGATAATCTTTTGGATACAAATTCGGTACTTTTGTACTTCAAGACGCACGCCATGCTGACAACTGCCAACAGACCGGATACCGACACTTTTCCTTCCAGCCATCCTTCGATGGCGATCAACAAGAAGGAAAATCCCAGTACAATGATGACTTTCATACTGTTGCGCACACAGTGTTTTCTCGCATACGCTGTTTCAAAAAACAGATACAAGGCATAACCGACTACAGCGCCCAGTAATACACCTAAAACAATGGATATCGGTATATTAACGAAATCCATTACATGAGCACTGCCGCCCTGTGCCATGCTTAAGAAGGTCGTAAAAAGCACGATCACAAAAATATCATCACAGGATGCCCCTGCTAAGATCATCTGTGGTATCGCTTTTTTCGTTCCGTATTTCTTCTCCATCAGGCTAACCATTCTTGGCACCACCACAGCTGGTGATACCGCTCCAAGCACCGCTCCCATCACAGCCGCCTCCACTCTGCTCACGCCTAAGATCATCGGTGCAAATACAATATACCCGACGATTTCAAAAGATGCTGGCACAAACGCCATCATTACCGCTGAACGCCCTGCTTTCTTAAGATCCGCCAAATCTAATGACAGTCCTGCCTTCAACAAAATAATGATCAAAGCCATCTTGCGCAGATCTGCCGAGATTCCTAAAATCGATGGATCTAACAGATCTAAAACATACGGACCTAATACGATACCTGTCACAAGCATACCAATAATCCTTGGCAGCTTTAACTTTTGGCAGATGGCTCCCATCGCCAGTCCCACCAGAAAAATAAACGCTAATGATGTCAACATACCTACTACCTTTTTCTTAAAAAATCAATTCACTCTTTCTGTCTCTCTTCCATCCATTCAAGAAGTGCATCTGCCTCCAATGGTTTGCTGTAAAGATAACCTTGGAACGCATCACAGCCAAGCCGCTTTAACTCATCTCTCTGTTTCTCATCCTCAACATATTCAGCGATGATCTTAAACTGCAGTGACTTACCAAGATATACGATGGAACCGATAATATCGCTGTTTCTCTCATTGTCCAAAATATCTCTCGTCAGCGATCCCTCTAACTTGACCACATCGAAGTAATTCGTCTGCAAATATACGAGAGAGGTATGTCCCATTCCAAAGTCATCGATCAGGAATTTATGTCCTTTTGCCTTGATATTTTTAATCTTTTCCGCAATATCAATAGAGGACGAAAGCGCATCCTGCTCCGTGATCTCCAAACAGAACCACTCGTTTGGAATCTCATATTTCTCAACAGCGTCTGCAATGCACTGTTCAATGCCATCCCATTCCAGCGATTCATTCGTAATATTGACAGACACCTTAAATCGATCCGTTGCATATGGCTTTAACTTTGCCGCCATTTCTGCCGCCGTATCAAAGATATATTGTTCCAATCGATACAATACATGTTTCTCTTTTGCCAATTCAATGATCAATGGTGGATAAATAAATCCCAGTTCCGGGTGATTCCAACGAATCAACGCCTCAACACCAACACACACACCTTCACAGTCAACCTGCGGTTGATACATCATAAACAGCTCCTTGTCTTCTATCGCATCGACCAAGTCTGCCGCCAGACTTCTCGCCACATGACCAAGTTCATCCTCTCTCTTTGTCAGACTTCGGATCGAATTATTTTCTTCCTCCCTCTGCATCTCTTGGACGAGG
>JALEPA010000281.1 GCA_022766515.1 Lachnospiraceae bacterium
TTCCGAGGAAGCCTCGGTACGTGAGGCAGATGTAGCAGAAGTTGAGGGAGACGAGTTTGAAGATAATGATGATGCAGACGTGTCTAAGATGGCAAAAGAGGGAATTCAAAAGTTGTCCGATCTTTTGTTTGGTGGCCAAAAGGATGAGGAAACGGATGAACCAATAGAGGAACAGGAAAGTTCAGAGGACAAGGCGGTCGAGGAGCAGGCAGAAGAGACTGCAGATGAGGTGAAAGAGACTGCTAAGACAGCAGAGGAATTACCACCAAAGAAGGATATTTACAGCAAGATCGACACGACGGCTTATCCAAGAATCTCACAGTCCGGCACTGGCATTACCCAGGATCTTGCAGCGGAGATCTCTGCTATTTTTGAGGCAGAACACCAGGAACAGTTGAAAGAAAAAGCGGTTATGGTGTACCAGGAAGTTCCTAATAAGACAAATGAAGTGTTTGAGCGGATGACGGAAGAAGCTGAGGGAAAGACTCCGACGAAAGAGTATGTTCCGCTGGAAAATAGAGGAAAAACAACAGAATCACCGGATGATATGGCAAAGACCAATGTGATCCCTACTTTGGATGTGCCAGAGCGGATGGAAGCGGTAGAGACACGAGTCGTACAGCCTGAGCAGATCTCCAGAGATGTGCTAGAGCAGGCTGCTACTGCGGTAGAGCCGGAAAATGCCAATGTTGCTGCACAGCAGGCGGCACCGATAATGGAGGAAATCAAGCCACAGCAGATGCCTGTAGAAGAAATGGCAGCGGTTACGCAGCAAAGTGGTTCTCTTCCTGCAGAACAGCAGAACTATGATACGGTACAGCCATCAATGGAAACGGCACAGCAGCAGGCAGCAGAGGCAGCCGCACAGCAACCGGTAGTAGGACAGCAGCCGATAGCAGAGGCAGCCACACAGCAATCAGTAGCAGGACAACAGCAGGTAGCAGAGGCAGTTGCACAGCAGCAAGTACCGGAGCAACAGCCGGTAGCGGACGCAGTCGCACAACAGCCAGTACCGGAACAGCAGCCAACGCCAGAGCAGGCATTGGTACGACAGTTGGAGCAGGAAGTAGAGCAGTTACAGCAGGAACAGGTAGATATTTTGTCGGAGTCTGCGACAGGAGAAGTGCTTCCGGAGAAAGATCTGCCAACAACGAGAGCCTTACACCGTTCCTTTGCGGATATTTTGATCTTGATCGGTGGCGAGTTGGATCCTTCCCATTTTGTATTGATGGGAGATGGAGAGGAGAGAATCCTTGGAATTTCCAAAAAGATCGCTACGGTCATGCGTGAGACGGGATATTTAAGTGCAGGACGCATTGCGCGAATTGGAGCAGAGCAGCTCAATCAAATGGATATTATGCAGTTCAAACAGCAGTTGAAAGGTAATTGTCTGTTGGTGACAAGAGCAGCAGATCTGTTGTTCCCAACGATCACGAAAATTTTCTCCATCATGGACGAATACTATGGAGATTTCGCCGTGATCCTATCAGATGAGGGAGCGACATTAGACCAGTTGTTCCGTTTTGTTCCTGCTTTGGCAAGACGATTCAAGTATATTATTGATATTTCACAGTATACAGAGCAGGATTATCGTTAGACTGTTTACTAAGATAGAACGATGAAGAACATGACAGTGCAAGGAGGAAAGGTTTTGACTGACAATCGGGAAGGTGTGATCAATGTGATCGGACACATTAATCCGGATACGGATTCGGTCTGTTCGGCGATTGCTTATGCCTATTTGAAACGAAAAGTTACCGGGAAGGCGTACATTCCCAAAAGAGCGGGTCAGATCAATGCAGAGACAGATTTTGTGTTGAAATATTTTGGTGTGCCTGCACCGGATTATATGGGAGATGTCCGTACGCAGGTGATCGACATAGATGTGGAGCGTGTGACAGGAGTAGATCAGGAGATCTCACTCAAAAAAGCATGGACGCTTATGAAAAACGATACGCTTCAGACTTTGCCGGTCGTAGACAGCTCGCAGCATTTGCTTGGACTGATCACGATTGAGGATATTGCAAAATCGTACATGGATGTATACGACAGCCGTATTATTGCGACAGCGGGAACGCCGTTTCACAATGTTGTAGAAACACTGGATGGTGAAATGTTGCATGGTGAGATGGAAGAAAAAATCGTTTCGGGAAAATGCCTGATCGCAGCGGCAAATCCGGATCTGATGGAAAGCTATATTGAGAAAGACGATATTGTCATCTTGGGAAATCGTTATGAATCGCAGTTGTGTGCGATTGAAATGGGAGCGAAGTGCATTATTGTGTGCGATGGTTCGTTGGTGTCTTACACGATCAGTAAACTTGCGGAGAGCAAGGGCTGTTATATTATAAAGACACCATATGACACCTTTACGGCATCGCGTTTGATCAATCAGAGTATACCGATCAGTTTCTTCATGAAGAGCGATCATATCGTGTCCTTTGGTCTGGGTGACTATTTGGAAGATATTCGCGGAACAATGGTGAAAAAGCGTTATCGTGATTTTCCGATCTTGGATTGGAATGGCAAATATTATGGTATGATCTCGCGAAGAAGTTTGATGGGTGCCAGAAAGAAAAAATTGATCCTGGTGGATCATAATGAGCGCAGTCAGGCGGTAGATGGTATTGAAGATGCAGAGATCTTAGAGATCATTGACCACCACCGTATCGGTAATCTGGAAACGATGAGTCCGGTCTTTTTTAGAAATCAGCCGTTAGGCTGCACGGCTACGATCATTTACCAGATGTTTTTGGAGGCAGAGGTTGCTTTGCCAAAGGACATTGCCGGATTATTGTGTTCGGCGATCTTATCGGACACCTTGATCTATCGATCACCAACCTGTACCGACACGGATCGGACAACGGCAGAACAGTTGGCGATTATCGCAGGGATCTCGACGGAAAAATATGCGACAGAGATGTTTGCAGCGGGCAGCAATCTGTCGGCAAAGTCACCTGAGGAAATTTTTTATCAGGACTTTAAGAAATTTGTGGTGGGCGACCTGGTCTTTGGCGTTGGTCAGATCACAGCGATGGATCACAAGGAGCTGGATGCGATCAAGGATAAATTGTTGCCATATATGGAAAAGGCGCTGGCAGATCATGGCGTCAATATGATATTTTTCATGCTGACAGACATTTTGCAGGGAAATACAAGATTGCTTTATAATGGTAATGGTGCTAGGGAGTTGGCGATCAAAGCATTTCATCTGCCGGCTGATACAGAAGCGATCATGCTGCAGGATGTTGTGTCGCGTAAAAAACAGATAATACCGGCAATGATAATTGCAGCACAGGAATGATAGGAGAAGAAAAAGCGTATGATTAAAATTGCATTGTGTGATGATAATGAGGTGGAAAGAAGACTGCTAAAGAGAATTGTGGCAAGTGCTATGGAAGAACAGCATCGCGAAGTGTTGATCGTGGAATTTTCTTCCGGAGAAAAGCTGCAACGCAATTTTTCCAGAGGAGATTATGATATTATTTTTCTGGACATTTGCATGAAGGAAATGAATGGAATCGAGGCGGGAAGAGTGATCCGCAAAAAGGATGCCAAGGTAGAGATTATTTTGGCAACCGGCAGCGATCAGTATTTCAAAGAAGGCTATGAGTTACATGCCTTTGCCTATTTGATGAAACCGTATGATGTAGCACAGATTCAGGCAACTTTGCAGGACTTTTTCCATCGTAATTTACCGGAAACGGTCGATGAGGATATGGAGTTTTTGCGTTTTAGTATGCAGCAGCGAAAGATCTGCATCCGCCAGAGAGAAATTTCGGTTGTGGAATCGGAAGGACGCATTGTCCGCATTTATCAGGGCGGAGAGGTATACAAAGTCTATGAGCGTTTGAATGAGATGGAGAAACAGCTTGATATGCGGAGATTTCTTCGCTGTAACCAGAGTTATATCGTCAATGTGGAGCATGTCGAGGGCATTGTAGACTATGATTTTCATATGAAAGATGGTTCGATCATCCCGATCCGCAAGCGCGATAAAAAAGACATTGTCCAAAAGTATTATCAAAAGAAGAGTGAATTGCCACATATGAATAGCAGTGAGCAAATATAAAGCAGCGGGCAGAACTTTTGTGACGGAAGTGGTTGACAAAGTCAAAATGCTGCGTTAAGATACCAAGAAGTAATGAGAAAACGATGATGAGACGAGTACTTTTCATTGGTGATGACAGAGAGAGATGAGATTTGGACATGGCGGTCTGCTGTGCCTGATGAGCTGGAACATCTTATCACGATGACTGGGAAAACTACCTCGGAGTGACCCCAATCCGGTCCGGCAGACACCGTTACCGTCAAATGAGTGTGGCAAAATGAAATGTTGTTTTGTCAAAAGCAGGGTGGAACCGCGTGAGATAATCGTCCCTTCTTTACGAAAGTATAGAAGAGGGCGTTTTTTGTTTTATTGCAAAAAACGCTCCGCGAGGATACGATCACCGCACAGAGTGGGCTTGTCCACTTTGATCTTATAGGCTTAAAGAATGGAGGAAAGATAGCATGAAGATCACATTGAAAGATGGCTCCTTTAAGGAGTACGATGCAGCAATGTCTGCGATCGATGTTGCAAAGGACATTAGCGAAGGACTTGCCAGGGTGGCATGTGTCGCTGAGATAGATGGAAAGGTTGTAGATCTGCGTACCATGATCGACAAAGACTGCACCTTGAATATTTTGACTTTTGATTCTGAGGAAGGAAAGAAAGCATACCGTCATACTTGCGCCCATGTAATGGCAGAGGCGGTTAAGACTTTGTACCCGGATGCAAAGCTGACGATCGGACCGGCGATCGACAATGGTTTTTATTATGATTTCGATATGCCAAGTTTGACAAGAGAAGACTTGGATGCCATCGAGAAACAGATGAAGAAGATCATCAAAAAAGGTGA
>JALEPA010000280.1 GCA_022766515.1 Lachnospiraceae bacterium
TCTTCCACTGAGACACTGATATCCGACAATGTTGCACAGCTGTCGTACTGATTGATAAAGTTTACCGTCTTCTTCAAACCTTCATAATCTGTTGAAAATGAAATAGCCGTATCAGAACGATATCCTGTATATGTTCCTGTAGATTCCGTCTGCTGTGTTTGATCATCATCAGATGCAGCATTTTTCTGTACTACCTGTTCCAAAACTTGCTTATTCTGGAAGAAGATCTGATTCATAGTAAAAGCTTCTGTTTCTACTGTTAATCCTTTTACCTTTTTCTCCATCAGATCAAAGCACTTGATAATATTCTCCGTACGCATTTCTGCAGGATATTTCGACATTGTCTGATCGATATTTTTCCTCATTTCCTCCGTCTCTGCTTCCACCTTTGCCTTAGTAGCCACCATGCTTCTCAAAGTAGCAACTTCCTGTTCCAATTGCGCATTTTGATCTTCTACCGTTGCACGCTCTTCATTAAACTTTTGAAATCCCAAAAAATATGCTAATGCCAAAGCAACAATTCCCAACAAAATCAATAATACTTTCTTATCTCTATCAGCCAAAGACACGCCTGTCTTTCCCTTTTCTTTACCCATCGTCGTCGCCTCCTTTTCTTACCTACTGCTGCGTTGTGTTCGTAGTATTTGCTGTGTCATCCTGCTCACCATCATCCGGCAATGCAATTGTATAATCTCCTGTCACAGTAAAATCATATGATACCACTTTATTATTTTGGACATCTCCCGTAATGGAAGCCACCTCCAAATTTGTTAATGTATCTATGCCCTCAAAATTCATTAACATCTTCGCAACAGAGATCTTCGTCTTTGTCGTAATCGTGATTGAAACATCCGTTGATGTGGATTTCAGAGCTGTCACTTTCATTTCCTTTGGCAATTTCTTTTCCAACTGATCAACCAGTTCTACAAACTTGCGGTTATGGTTGTTTTCAACTGCCGTATCTAAAATTGTAGCCTCCTCATATTCCCCTTTGACGGTTTCATTTTCGTCATATACAGATTTGATATACTGCATTCTGCTAATATCCGACTGGAGATCGTCATGCGTGTTATTCGCTGCATTCAATCTAAACCAGCCAATACCGACCAATGCCACAGCGCCAACAATACATGCCGCAAATGCAATTGTTACGGTACGCATACTTGCCGCACGCCCCTGCTTGTCCTTCATCGATTTCAAGCAGAAACCAACCGGCTCGATTGCCGCAATGTACTCTGTCTGATCCTGCAAACTTCTTGCAAACCCTCTGGAGAATGTGATGTTTGTTAATTTTTCCAGCTTACGAACCGGAAGATCCATCTCCTTCTCAAACAAAATATCAATACCACGGATCTTTACACCCATACCAGTGATATAAATGTAATTCAACTGACTGTCCGGATAACGCGAATTGAAGTAATCTACTACTCGAATAACACTCAAGAGAATACCACCAACGGCATCTGTTACTGCCTTACGGGCTTCTCTACTCTGACTGGAACGCTTCCACTGATCCTCTGTAAGACGAGTTGTCTGAATATTCTCGTCTTCATAATCCAAAGTAGAATATACGACATTCTCTCTGCAAAGCATTTCCATTGCGTCTGTCTCATCCCTGCACTCCAAAGCAGGATGCTCCAACATCGTCTCGATGATCGCATTAGTTCCATATGGGATCGTACGCTGCATGATCTGCTGATTTTCTCTCAGTACACTTACCATTGTGTTCAAAGAACCGATCTGCACACAGACGCTAAATCCGGAACCGATGTGTTTCTGCAACACCTGCATGGATCCATTACCATAGTAGTCAATAGACTCTACACGAACACCCATCGCATCCGCTAAGCTATAATAATTCTGCACCAAAGTATCCGGTGCCGCCAACAAGAGAAGTTTTAATCCTTTCTTGTCTTTTTCCTTAACTGTCTCTAATACATTGTATGCTAAGGTATACTCATCCATATTAACCGGGAAATAATCCTGCGCTGTCGCATCGATCAAACTTCCCAACTGTTTTTCTGCTACAAACGGAACAACTACCTCACGGCTTGCGATCTTACTGGATGCAATAGAGAATACCACATCTTTCTCTTTGACATTATTGTCCTTGATTTGCTCCTTCAGCACCGCTGCCATACGGTCAATATCCCTCACATAACCGTCTTCCATCACATCGGATGGGGTATCAAAAGAAAACGCATTGTATACATGAGGGTTTTTCTTAAGATAATCAATGACAACCGCTTTGGTTACCTGTTGTCCAATCTCAATACTTAACACTTTCTTTGCCATCTATCTAGTTCCTCCCTGTCTTTTTCATATTTGTTTCTTAAATCACTGTATCTGCACACGCAAGAAACCAGTTTCATATCACACAAAATTTGACGCAACCCACTGCAGACCACACCATCTTCCGACCGTATCCTCTACACTCTACGCCAAATTCCGTCAAACTCTCTGGGATCATGAAACTAACTGCTTCCACCATCCGGTCTTACCTAAGACCTTACTGACATGCATCTTTCCTGCACTCTCGATAGCATCCCACTTCCACTCTATCCTATTATAATCCACACATCGTTAAATACCATTGAATCACCGGATCTCCGAATAGCATTGCAAACCAAATACCTACAGATAGGTATGGTCCCAACGCCAGCCTATGTTCTGCACCGCTGACTTTCATTCGGATCAAATGAAGTACCGACCCAACAATACATCCCACGATAAACGCCAGGATATTTGCCTTCCATCCAATGATCAAACCGGCAACAGCCATCAACTTAATATCTCCACCGCCGATTGCTCTTCCCACTGTCACCAGATATAAGATCAGCAAAACAGCACTAACTGAAAAAAATCCAATCACATGATCCTGCCAATGTTCATAGTCCAATACGGTATCTGCAATTCCCAAAACAAGAATGAATAAACTCACCTTATTCGGAATAATATATGTACGGAAGTCAATCACACTTAATACTATAAGGGCGGATGTCAGGAGACAATATACAATACTCGTAAGATTCCAACCGTTCGCCAAGAAAACGATTACATAAAGTACTCCATTGAATCCTTCTACCAAGGGATACTGAAGTGATAGCTTTGTATGGCACTTCCTGCATCTGCCCCTCAGCATTAGATAACTTAAAACAGGAATATTATCATACCATTTCAGATGATAGCCACAGCTCATGCAATGCGATGCCGGCACAATACTTTCTTTCTTCGGAATGCGAAAAATACAAACATTCAGAAAACTTCCTATTACCACGCCAAACAGCAACACTGCTATGTATCCTAATATTTCTATTACTACCTCTGTCATGATATGATAACTCCTGTGTCATTTGCTCTATGTTGATGGTAAGTCACCATTTTCCAATGTGACACGCATCATACCGCAAAAGTATTTGATTAGTTTCCGTTTCCGTTTCCGTTTCCGTTTCCGTTTCCGGAGCTACCTGCAGAAGATACGCTAAGCTTAGGATCAGCAGGAGTACCGTTAGCAGATGTACCTGCATATACCGTGATCTCACCAGTGCTAGAGTTTGTTGTTACCCATACTTTCACGTTCTGTCCATTTGCCTTTTTAGACTTAAAATTAATACCACTAGCAACAGCATTAATATCAGCTTTACCGCGTAATGTGCAAAGCTCTGATACAAGGTCACTACCACCCTTAGTTGCTGCAGTTGCAAGATCCTTTAACTCAACAGTTGTGTCATCCAATGTGCATCCACTTGTTGCGATTGCAGAGGAAACATCCATCTGTAAGCTTGCCAAATTCTCCTGATCCTTTGAAAGTTTTGACTTCTCCATGTAAGGGATAACCTGAGATGCTACCACACCTACAAGGATAGCCATGATCGCCATTACGATGATCAACTCAACTAATGAGAAACCTTTCTCTTCATTTTCGCGTAATTTTGCCACATAATTTTTCATAATCTTGTTCTCCTTTTCTTCTTTTTTATTTATTATCAATCACCCTTGGCAAGTGATCGTATAATACTTGCTTATGAATTTTCTGCAACGCTGTAAATACTAAGCATTGGTGCCATGATCGCTCCCATGATCGGTACTACGATCAGTGCCATCAACACGATGATCAGCGGCTCTAAGATCGCCGTTACTGCTTTCGTTGCTGCTTCTACTTCTTCATCATAGTAATCTGCTACTTTCTCAAGCATCTCTTCCATATTACCGGTTTCTTCACCGATACGGGTCATATGACAAAGAAGTGGTGGGAAGATTCCACAATCTTCCAAAGGCTGTGATAATGCCACGCCTCGCTCTACTTCGTTCTTCGCATCTTCTACTGCTACCTGTATTAAACGATTGGACATCAATTTTGTCACAATCTCCATCGCTGCTACCATCGGAATACCTGATGCCATCAGCGTACTAAGCGTTCTTGTCAATCTGGCACATGCAGACTTAACAGTCAGATCACCAAAGATCGGCATTTTCATCGATAATGTTCCAAAGAACACTGCTCCTCGATCAGTTTGCATAAACATTCTGATCAAAACCACTGCCAGAACAACGCCACCCAAGAAGAACGGCCATTTCTGAATCAGGAAATTACTGATCGCCACAACCGCTAATGTAAGTCCCGGCAAACTTGCTCCTGCGGAATCAAAAGTATCCTGGAACGAAGGCACTACCTTCACCAGCATAATAATAACCACTGCAATGATAACGATCAGCAAAATAATCGGATAGATCATTGCCTGCATGACCATTCCTTTGATCTTGGCATCTTTCTCAAAGTGCTGAGCCATACGCTCAAAAGTCACTTCCAAACTACCGGACGCCTCACCCGCTTCTACCATGTTGATCAAGATACTTGGAAAGACATCAGGCATCGTGCTCATTGCGCCTGCCAGCGTATCACCTTTCTCAACCAGCACTCTAACTTCCTGCACCGCATTTTGCAGTTTCTTGTTATCACACTGATCTCCCAACATTCCCAGTGCTTGTACTACTGTTACACCGGCATGCAGGATACTCTGCATCTGCTTACAAAACACTTGCAGATCTTTCGCTTTGACTTTTCCACCTATATTAATGCTTAATTCCTTATTAAAGGCATTGGGCTTCTCCACCGAGATCGGTGTCATCCCCTGATTCTTCAAGTTGGCTCTTGCTGCATCTAAACTAGCAGCTTCTATCGTGCCCTTGACCTGTTTTCCATCGGCATTGATCGCCGTATACGCAAATGCTGTCGCTGCCACACGAATCACCTATTCCTTCCCCTATGTATTTCCCACATTCTTCACTCCCTTATGAAGAATATCGTCAACTACATGTTCATATTTTGTTCAAAAATTATACCACATTTTAGCAATAAATTAGACATATTTTTGTTAAATTTTACATTTTTGTATAATTTAACCAATTTATTATTCTATAGTTGTCTATTTTATACAAATAGTTATAAAATTTTTCCACCTAAAAATTTAGAACGATTCATGAATTTGTTTCTAAAGTGTAAATTTCATTCAAATTTTACACTTTTTGTGGGTGTAATATAACAAAGAGTCGCTTGCGACTCTTTCGCGCTCGAGCGGTGCTGTTTACAGCTAACTTCTTCTCCGCGAGATGCGCATCCTCGCGGAGCGTTTTTTACTTTATAGGAAACGAGAAGTTTCCTATAAAGTAAATAATCCTCCGACAGTCAGCCGGAGGATTTCCTCTTTGTATACAAATGCGATCATCACTGATCTAATACAATTTCTTACGCAGCT
>JALEPA010000015.1 GCA_022766515.1 Lachnospiraceae bacterium
GTACGATAGAAAGTCCCAAACCGGTTCCGCTGTTGGCATTGCCCGGCTCTCTTTCAAACGGAAGAAACATCTTCTTTTGAAATTCCTTGCTCATGCCGCATCCGGTATCTGACACCAGAAAATCTGCTTTTAATATGCCATCCACAGCTTCTATCTTCTTCTCCTCATAACATACCGTTCCGCCTTCCGGCGTGTTTTTTACGGCATTGGACAATAGATTGAAAAAAATCTGGTACAAGCGCACACGATCGATCCATACGGAAATATCCTTTGGGATACTCTTGATCTCAAAAGTAACTCCTTTTCCTTTGGAAAGCGGTTCGATCGTATTTTTCAAGCTGTCGGTAAACTCCGTATGTCGAACGACTTCCGGTCTAAAGTTCATTTCACCGCTTTCAATCTTTGCCATATCCAAGATGTCATTGACCAGCGACAGCAAAAAATGACTGGAGTGTTCCAACTGTTCCAGATCAGCCAAAAGTGCCTCCTTGTCCTGAAGATCACTTCTCATAAAATCAATGACATTCGTGATCGCATTCATTGGCGTCCGTATGTCATGGCTCATATTCGACAAAAACAGCGACTTGGCTCTGCTTGCCTTCTCTGCCGCATTACGGGCTTCCTCCAGATATTTCTGGTGCGCCATTTCCCGTCTGACCACCTCATCAATACAGCGAAATCCCATAACAATATGCTCATCATCGACTTTTTTAGCATAAATCTCAAAATATTCGCCACCATCTGCATTTGGCAAGGTCTGAAACCGCAGCAAAAATCGATCGTGATGATCCAAATATTCTTTTAAATGCTTTCTGCGAAGCATCATATGCATTTGCTGCTGATATCCCGGCAGCACAAAGGTATCAATGTAGTGTTCCATGACATTGGTATAGCTGTCACTGCGCTCAATGATGCGCTTCGCATTGATATTTTGATGAATTTTCAAGGTTTTGTATTCATCGGTCACTACATTAATATAGTAAGCAGAAATATAGTCCGTCACCAAAATATCCTGGATATGCGCAGACTCTCGTTCCTGCTTTTTGCGCAAGTGCTTTTCTTTCTCCAATTCGGTCATGTCACGGCAAATAATAAGCGCATGAATATGACCATCCTCATTTGGCTCATACAACAGCGCATTAACATGATAGTAATGGTCCAGAGAAGGTACATAGTAATCCGATTCGGCATTATACACGCCTTCCTCGTATGCCCTTAAAAGTCCCTCCTGCGTCCAGTAATCTTTCATATAAGACTCTGCATACTGCAGTTCGGAGATTTTGGTAAACGCATCCGACATTTCCGTGAATGACATCGGCAGGGAAATACCTAATTTCTCGGTCAAACTTTCCTTATCCGATGTGATGATCTGATCATAGACAATCCCTTCTGTCAGATCAAAATGGTAACTAAAATACGAATTAGAAAACAACGCATCACGATACTGTTTGCGCTCTAGCGAAAGCTGTGCGATCAGATTGGTATTTTCCTCTGCATTCTGCTCTGATTTACGCTGTGCATACACCTGTGAGGATTCATCAGACGCCATACACACGCAGTATCCCTTTGTTTTCCAAGGATAGATCAACAGTTTCAAATATTTATCCAGCGCTTCAATGTGCTGATGATATTCCCTTCTGGCATCGCCATATGCGGAATCATACAGATATTGCAACGCATACTTTCCGTTTTTGACATCCGGATACAGATCCCGTAAGAAATAGTTGCCGACCAATGATTTGCCATCATAATGCGCCAGCTTTCCCGCAGCCGGGTTCATATATTCCGTTACCCAGTCGATCGGCTCTCCTGCCTCGTTCAACACAATGTTTTCGATAAAAAGAGCGACCGGCATATCATCATATGCCAGCCTGCACAGTTCCAGATCATCACGGTTCATATGCATTTCTTCTTTCTCCATCGTCATTTCCACCATTTCTTTGCAATATACTCCCTACCCTGACCAATTTCCTATTTCTTATTATTTTGCGTCTGCTTCTCCGATCAGCTTGTCATACCCTAAGATGTGATCTACAAGCCAGTCCGTCACGATCGTCAAGATCTGATCGATCGTATCGTCCTGATTCTCATCAATCGAATCCAGATCCCATTCTGCCATCTGCCGGCGTAACACATCATGCTGTACTTTCTGCATAAACATATGGCTGTAACCAATGGATTCCATATACTCTTCTTCATGGCGGAAATGTGTGTCGGTATAATCACGCAACTGTCCCAGAATATCTCTGATCTGGTCATATTTATCATGCAGCAATTCTTCGTTTTTCAACTCGTAAATACGATCTGCAATCTCAAATAACTTCTTATGTTCCTCATCAATCTGTGGGATTCCTGTCTTAAATTCTTCCTTAAATTCGTACATCATAACCTCATTTCTGCACACTCGTAACTAATTCTGTGTCATGACATCCGGTGTGCGCAAATGCCATTTTCTTATCCTAACCTGTTGTTTTCAAAGACTTCCCCCCTATATGCGCTCTCATTGTACTCCCATTTCCTTCAAAACACCATACATCATATCGTGTTTTTTTCATAGGTCAAAAATTGATACACCAGATCCTCATATCGTAAACATTCAGATCGGCTCACCGGTTTCCAAGCCGGATCTGCATCCAGATCCGGGAAAAAAATATCTGCCGGAAATGTTTGATGCACTTTCGTCACATAAACTCTGGTGCAATACGGCAGAAACAGCTTATAGATCTCACCGCCACCAATAATATACTGCCGATCTTCTTCATACCGCCCTAACTCCCGGAGAGCCTCCTCGACTGTATGAACCGACACCGCATCCGGAAACTGATACTGCGGATCATGCGTCATGACCAGATTTTTGCGTCCGGGCAGACCTTTGTGTCCCGGTAAAGTTTCCATCGTTTTTCTGCCTGCCAATACAACGCCGCCTGTGGTCTGTTCTCGAAAGAAACGCTTATCGTCCGGAACATTGACCAACAGCCGCTCGCCGCAGCCGATCCCCCAACGATCATCTACACATACAATCATATTCATCGTCAAATTTCCTACTTTTCAAAAAGATAAGCGTATTCACGCGGTACATACGCCTTTACCCGAATACCCTCGTTCCCATATTCTTCCTCTACGACCTGTCCGTATTTGCGAAGCAATGGGATCTGCGATCCATCCGTATAGTCAATGACTTTTTCCACAAGGACCTGTCCCTCTTTAAGGACAGCACTCAAGGTATCTAACATCTCCTCGATGCCCGATCCTGTTTTTGCGGAAATGCGCACGGTCTTATCTGCCTGCAGATCTTTCAAAAGGCAATCCGTTTCCAACAGATCTGTTTTATTAAAGGCTGTGACAATCGGTTTATCTCCGATCTCCAGCTTGCGCAGTGTCTCATAAACCGTATACATCTGTTGATCCCTGTCCGGATTGGAGCTGTCCACCACATGCAGAATGACATCCGCATATTTTGCTTCCTCCAAGGTACTCCGAAACGCCCGGATCAAATGATGTGGCAGCTTACGGATAAACCCAACGGTATCGGTAAAGAGCATTTCCTCTCCATCTTCTCTCACAAGCTTGCGCGTCGTTGGATCCAAGGTTGCAAACAATTTATCCTCTGATAACACATCCGCCCCTGTTAAATGATTGAGCAATGTCGATTTTCCCGCATTCGTGTAACCAACGATCGCCACAACAGGGATCGGATTTTCCTGTCTTTTCTTTCTGGTAACTTCTCTGGTGCGCTTTACCTGTTCCAGTTCTCGTTTGACTAAGGTGATCCGTTCTTTGATCAAACGACGGTCCATCTCCAGTTTCTGCTCACCGGGTCCTCGCGTTCCGATACCACCGCCCAGTCTGGACAACTCACTTCGTCCACCGATCAAATGTGCCGCACGGTAACGAAGCTGCGCCAGTTCGACCTGAAGCTTTCCCTCGCTGGTCGAGGCACGCTTTGCAAAAATATCCAAGATCATGACCGTTCGGTCTATCACTTTTACTTCTAAGGCATCCTGCAGATTGTGGTACTGCGCCGGTGATAATTCATCGTCACAGACAACCGTATCGGCATCAAGTTCGATTGCCAGTTCTTTCAATTCCTGGATCTTTCCTTTTCCAATATAAGTCCCCGGATGCATCCGCTCTCTATTTTGTATCACCTTTGCCACAGTAACAGCCCCGGCTGTCTGTCCTAACTCCTCCAGCTCATCCAAAGACTGCTCGGTATCATCTCCATCAGCGGTAGCTACACCGACCAGGATGATCTTTTCCTGTCTTTCCTCTGTATCATACAACTTTTCTGCCACTTCTTCCTCCCATACAAAGACGGTTCTTACTGTGCTGTCTGGTCATCTCCGCTGCCCGTTGTCGGTTCTGCGGATGGTTCCGCTGACGGCTCTGCCGATGGTTCTGCAGATGCCTTCGCCTTGCTGTTTGTCGCCTTTTTCTTCTTAATGCGGGTTGCAATAAATTCCGCCTCTTTCGCCATATCCTCATCCTTTGGATACGCACTGATATAATCAGCTGCAGCCGTTGCCGCCTGCTCCATTTTACCCATGCGCTCTAACAGGATGACCTGATTGCGCAAAAGATCCTGGTACGCATTCGTCACACCAAGGTCCAATCCCTGTTCCAAATATTCCAATGCGGTATCATAGTCTTTTTGCTCAATATAGCAGCCAGCCAGATTACTGTAAACCGTCGGAAGAGACACATCTCCTTTAGCCGCTTTTAAATATTCTTCATAATATTCTTTCGCCTTATCATTGGACTTCTGCGCCTGCGCGATCTGTCCCAGATAATAGGATGCCTCCACGCATTTTTCTTTCTTGGCGTCCTGTAAAAAGTCCTCTGCTTCCTCAAAATTATCCAAACAGATATAAGCTCTTCCGATCTGCATCTTCTCTTCGGCATCTGCGCCCTGCATCGAAGTGATCTTAGAAAGACTTTCCACTGCCGCATCTTTTTGTCCCGCTGCCTGATAAGTCTCAAAGCAGCCAAAATATGCTTCATAGCATTTTTCATCGATCTCGATCGCTTTCATGAAATCCTGCACCGCAGAATCATATTCTTCCATATCCTGCTTGATCTGACCACGCATAACATAGGCTGCCGTATCTTTAGAATTTTCTTTGAGCAATTGATCCAATGCGCCAAGAGCACCAAGGGAATCTCCAGCTACCCACTGTGCCATTGCCATTGTGGCATAGACATCTCCGTTCAGATCTTTACTCTCCGAAATTTCCAACGCTTTTTTACACTGTGAGATCGCATCGTCATACTTATGCAGTCCGTAGTACGCCAGTGCCTCTCCGTAATGAACGCGTTTGTTGTTCTGTCTGGAAATTTTATTGTCCACTTTCTGGTATGCCTTTTCAAACTGTTTGATCGCTTTTTTATAATTTCCCAAATGGTTCAAGGTCATTCCATAATCCAAGTAATATTCTGCCTTTTCCTTGTTGTTCTTGATCGCTGTCTTGAACGAATCTGCCGCCTTTTCATAGTTGCCGGACTCTGCATAATCCATCGCCTTCTTATAGGCGTCATTTGCCTTTCCACACGATGTTGCTGTCAACGCCAGTCCGCACAAAAGCAAAGTCATTGCTATTTTTCTGCCTCGCATTACTACCCTCCATTTTCTCTGTCTGTTAAACATTGGAAAGGGACATCTAACGCCTGTCAGCGGATGTCCCTGTATTTGTTCTATCTCATCGTTTTGATCGATGCTCCTAATTTGCAAACACCAACTGCTCGTACTGCTCAGATGGCATTGGCTTTGCATAATAAAAGCCTTGTACATATTCGCATCCGATCTCTTTTAAGAATTTGACCTGATGCTCCTTTTCCACACCTTCTGCGATCACAGGCATTTCCAACAATTTTGCCATGCGAACGACTGATGCCAGAATATTTTCTCCTCTTCCCGGAATCTCTGTGTCAGACATAAACTTCATGTCGATCTTTAACACATCTACCGCAATATCTTTTAACACATTCAGAGAAGAATATCCACTTCCAAAATCATCCATCAGGATCGTGAAACCTCTTCGCTGCAGGTTCTTCATTGCTTCCCGGATCATATATGGATTGCTGGTATAAGCACTCTCC
>JALEPA010000016.1 GCA_022766515.1 Lachnospiraceae bacterium
CTGGAGCAGCTTGTGGTGCTGGCGCTGCCTGCTGTACCGGTGCTGCCTGTGGCGCTGGTGCAGCCTGCTGTACTGGTGTAGCCTGTGGCGCTGGTGCAGCTTGTGGTGCCGCCGGAGCTGCCTGCTGTACCGGTGCTGCCTGTGGTGCTGGAGCAGCTTGTGGTACCGGTGCTGCCTGAGATGCTGGTGCAACCTGCTGTACTGGAGCAGCTTGAGGTGCTGGTGCGACTTGTGGTGCTGGTGCGACTTGTGGTACTGGTGCAGCTTGTGGCGCTGGAGCAACCTGTGGTGCTGGTGCGACTTGTGGTGCTGGAGCAACCTGTGGTGCTGGCGCAGCTTGAGGTGCTGATACTACCGGTGTTACCTGTGGTGCCGGAGCTGCCTGTGGCACATCAAACTCCACAAAAGGAGAATCTGAACTTGTCTCCGGAGCAGTTTCCTGTACTGCCTGTGGTGCTGGTGCAACCGGCTGTGCAGCAGCTGCCGGCTGAATCTGTTGTGGTGCCGGAGTTACCTGCTGTACCGGAACGGCCTCTACGACCGGCTCTTCCTCTACAACAGATGGTGCTTCCGGCTCATCATACTCGTCCTCATCGTCAGAATAATATTCCACTTCGGGATCCACATAAAGTCCCAAATGTTTCAGATCACTATCATCTCTGTTATGCTCACAAGCACAGGAAGTGACATAGCTTGCATTGATACGACGACAAAAACCACACTGCCATCCACCATCATCAATAAGTCCCTGCTCATACTCATCCAATTCCGTATCCGGATAGATAAATTTGCTGACAGGTTTTTCCGGTTTTTGCTCCGGAACTTCCTCCTGAGCAACCGGTTCCTGCTCTACAACAGGTTCTGCTTCAACAACTGCTTCCTGTTCATTTGCAAGTGCCTCAGCAACAGAGACTGTTTTCTTCTCCTCCGGCTCTGTATACAAGCCGAGCTGGTTCAATTCACTTTCTCTCTTGTTATGTCCGCACGCACATGAACTTACATAGTTCGCATTAACCCTATTACAAAATGTGCAGTACCATCCACCATCTAACAGTAAGCCCTTCTCATACTCATTAAATTGTGGAACATTTCCTTGATTTTCATTCATAAGTACACCTCGTTTCTTTCATACCTTATTCGTTGAAACCCTAATCCTTCTCCATCTCCTATTATTCATATAAAGGATAGCGATCCGTCAAAGACTTCACAATAGCAGATGCGTCTGCCTTTTTACCTTCCGGATCAGCAATGATCATCGCAATGGCTTCTGCCACCTGGTCAAGATCATCCTCATTAAAGCCTCTTGTTGTAACAGCTGCCGTACCAAGACGGATACCACTCGTAACAAATGGTGACTGAGGATCGTTTGGTATTGTATTTTTGTTGCAAGTGATATGTGCTGCATCGAGCCATTTCTCCACTTCCTTACCGGTCAATCCCTTATCTGCCAGATCAACGAGCATCAAATGGTTATCTGTGCCTCCGGACACAATCTTGATACCACGCTTCTGCAATCCGTTACAGAGAGCCTGTGCGTTCTTGATAATATTTTTTCCATATTCCTTAAAACTAGGATCCAAAGCTTCCTTAAAGCATACTGCTTTTGCTGCGATCACATGCATCAAAGGACCACCCTGAATACCAGGAAATACCGCTTTATTAAAGTTGATCTCTTTTGCAAACTCCTCACTGGATAAGATCATTCCTCCACGAGGTCCGCGAAGTGTTTTATGTGTCGTCGTTGTCGTTACATGTGCATAAGGAATTGGACTTTCATGCACGCCTGCAGCAACCAATCCTGCGATATGTGCCATATCTACCATCAGGTAGGCACCAACAGAATCTGCGATCTCGCGGAAACGCTTAAAATCAATTTTACGAGCATATGCACTTGCTCCTGCAATGATCAGCTTAGGCTGACATTTTTTAGCAATGCTCTCTACTTCATCATAATCAATAAATCCATCATCGTTGACACCATAAGGAACACAATGGAAATACTTACCGGACATATTGACCGGACTTCCGTGTGTCAAATGTCCGCCGTGATCCAAGTTCATTCCCATATAGGTATCTCCCGGCTGCAACAACGCAAAAAATACGGTCATGTTTGCCTGTGCACCGGAATGTGGCTGAACATTGGCATAAGTACAATCGAACAATTTCATTGCACGGTCTCTTGCCAGATCTTCCACAATATCTACATACTCGCATCCACCATAATATCTTTTTCCTGGATAACCCTCTGCATATTTGTTTGTCAAGGTACTTCCCATTGCTGCCATAACAGCCTTGCTTACCAGGTTTTCAGATGCGATCAGCTCGATATTTTCTCGCTGACGACCGGTTTCTTTCGCCATAGCAGATGCTACTTCCGGGTCAAAACGCTCCACTTCTTCAAATGAATACATGTATTCTCCTCCTTATATTTCATCAATAGCTTTACCAATGTCATGTCTCATATACTTATTTTCAAACGATACCCATTCCGTTGCTTTATAGGCATTTGCACGCGCTTCTTTGAGAGTTGCGCCCTTAGCGGTAACTCCTAAAACACGACCTCCGTTTGTCACAATGCCCTCATCTGTACGCTTTGTTCCGGCATGGAATACATAGTAACCGTCTTTCTGAGAAAAGTCCTCTGTAAAAGTGATCAGCTTTCCTTTCTCATAATGTTCCGGATAGCCATCAGACGCCAGTACAACACATACCGCTGCATTATCCTCAAACTCTAATGTGATCTCATCAAGGCGGCCATCAATACATGCCTCCATGACATCTATAATATCATTTTTCATTCTAGGCAGCACTACCTGCGCTTCCGGATCTCCGAATCGTGCATTATATTCCAATACCTTTGGACCATCCTCTGTCATCATCAATCCTACAAAAAGGATACCGACAAAATCTCTTCCCTCAGCCTTCATCGCATCCATTGTTGCCTGATAGATCGTATCTTCACAGATTTTCTGAATCTCAGGAGTATAGAACGGACTAGGCGAAAAAGTTCCCATACCGCCGGTATTCAATCCCTGGTCACCATCTTTTGCGCGTTTATGATCCTGTGCGCTTGTCATTGGTGCAATATGTGTACCATCGCAAAAACACAAGACAGATGCTTCTCTTCCTACCATAAAATCTTCAATGACGATCGTATTACCGGCATCTCCAAACTGCTTATCCAACATCAATGAAGTAACTCCGGCTTCCGCCTCCTGAAGATTCTGACAGATCAATACACCTTTTCCAAGTGCCAGACCATCTGCTTTCAAAACAATTGGAAATTGAGCACTTTCCAAATAGATCAGTGCTTCTTCCGGTGAATGGAATGTCTCATAATGACAAGTTGGAATGTTATACTTCTTCATCAAATCCTTTGAAAAACTCTTGGATCCCTCGATGATCGCTGCATTTTTGCGTGGTCCAAACACACGAAGTCCGCGTGCTTCAAACACATCTACGATGCCGCCTACCAATGGATCATCCATTCCAATGATCGTCAGATCGATCTCATGCTCCTCGGCAAAATCTGCCAATGCATCAAACTCCATTGCAGCAATATCTACACATTCTGCAATCTCGCTGATACCTCCATTACCTGGAGCACAATAAATTTTGTCAACCTTTCTACTCTGTGAAACACTCCACGCAATGGCATGTTCTCTGCCACCGCTTCCAACGATTAATACTTTCATTCCTTTTCCTCATTTCTGCATCATCAACCATGCAATATTGTATTTATCTTACATATGCCCGTCCATCTACAAAATGAACTTTTCCGGCACCAATGTAGTCGATCGCCTGTGGCAGGATTTTCCATTCTGCCTGCTCCATTACTCTTCGCTGCAGTGTCTCCGGTGTATCATCCGGTAAGACCTCCACCGCCTTCTGTAAAAGGATCGGACCGTGATCCGCTTCCTCGTCTACAAAATGCACTGTCGCTCCGGTAACTTTATTTCCACATGCTAATACACTTTCATGAACCTTCAATCCATAATATCCCATACCGCAATGTGCCGGGATCAATGATGGATGAATGTTAATGATCTTGTTCGGATACGCAGCCACCATCTCCTGTGGAATGATAACCAGATAGCCTGCAAGAACCACCAGATCTACTTCGTGTTCCTGTAAAGTCTGTACCATTGCTAATCCAAATGCATGACGATCCGGATAATCTTTAGGGCTAAGGCAGATGCCGGGAATCCCAGCTTTTTCTGCTCTTTGCAATGCGTAAGCATCCGGTTTGTTGCTAATTACAACAGCAATCTCCGTATTATGTATCGTACCATGATCAATGGCATCTATAATCGCCTGAAGGTTGGTTCCGCCTCCGGAAACACAGACTGCGATCTTTTGCATAGTAATCTCCATTTCTGCACACTTTTCACAGCAAATCCGCTGCGGCAAATGTGCGCATACACAATTATACTAAAGTAACACCTTTATCGCCGGCAACTACCTCACCGATGATATAAGCCTGCTGTCCGGACTGTTTTACAAGTTCAACTGTCTTATCTGCATCTGCCGCATCTACAGCAAGCAACATTCCGATACCCATGTTATAGGTGTTATACATCATCTCTTTTGCAATATCTCCCTCTTTTGCAAGCATATCAAAAATAGGTGGAATTGGATAACTGTCTGCCTGAATCTGTGCGCGAACACCATCATGAAGCATACGAGGGATATTTTCATAAAAACCACCACCGGTAATATGGCTGCATCCCTTGATCGTAACGCCGCCTTCTTTCACACTGCGCAATGCTTTCACATAAATAACAGTTGGTGTAAGAAGTGTCTCGCCAAGGCTCTTGCCACCCAATGACTCATAAGTGCGCTCTAAGCTTGTGCGCTTCATCTCAAATACTTTTCTTACCAAGGAATATCCATTACTGTGAATACCGGAGGATGCGATTCCTACCAAGACATCTCCCGGTGCGATTGTTTTTCCGGTGATCATGTTTTTGCGATCCACGATACCAACTGCAAAGCCGGCAAGATCGTACTCATCTACAGGATAAAATCCAGGCATTTCAGCGGTCTCACCACCGATCAATGCTGCATTGGACTGTTTACATCCCTCTGCGACACCGGATACGATACGCGCGATCTTCTCCGGCTCATTTTTACCACATGCAATGTAATCTAAAAAGAATAAAGGCTCGCCACCGGCACAAGCAATGTCATTGACACACATTGCCACACAATCGATTCCGATCGTGTCATGCTTGTCCATCTCAAATGCCACTTTCAACTTCGTTCCTACTCCGTCTGTACCTGACACCAGAGTTGGCTGTTCCATCGTCTTGAAAGCTTCCATAGAAAATGCTCCGGAAAATCCTCCAATATCGGTAAGCACTTCCTTTCTCATCGTACCGGCAATATGCTCTTTCATAAGCTCAACTGCTTTGTATCCGGCTTCATTGTCTACGCCCGCATTCTTGTAATCCATTTTTTCCTCATTTCTGCGTTGCCATCAATATTCATATACCATATCACGCTGGATCTCTGCAATCTATTTCATAGCAGGCAACGCACCGCCACAAAATCGATATTGCTCCAACATAGCAAATATAGTTTATTGTAGCACAAGGATTTGTATTTGTCATTGTTATTTTGGAAAAATTTGTTCTTTTTTATCATTCTATTGCTTTTTTTTGCGAAACGCCCATAGTGTTTCCCGTTCTCCGTCGCTGACAAAAGTCATTGCACCTCCGTACATGGTATAGACGATCTTAGAATCTTTTTCCTGCAGCCGCTGCAGCAATTCCCGGTGCGGGTGTCCATAGCGATTGTTCTTTCCGCAGGAAATAACGCTCGTCTTCGGCTTAACGGCATCTAAAAATTCCTGTGAGGTAGAATTTTTGGAACCGTGATGTGCCACTTTCAGGACACTATACGAACACCCCTCTTTGCTTATTCGGTCAATAACCTGCTGTTCCCCCTCGCCTTCCAGATCACCGCACAAAAGGAGACGGCTCTTTCCGTACCGCACTTCCAGTGTCGTCGAGTAGGCATTGGCGGACTCCGCCTCGTAACCTTCCGCAGGATGGAGACACCTAACCGTACACCCTGCCTGTTTTAGTGCCATTCCAGCATGCAGATAGCTGACCCGGACCTTTTGCTGCTTTGCCAAAGATACCATTTGTACATATCCCTGCTCCTGCTGCCATTTTTCCGATGGCTTTGGCAAAAGCAGACACCCCACAGACACGCCATCCGCATCCTGACACTGTTCAAGCAATTCTAATTGACCGGATATATGATCCTCATCCGCATGCGTCATGATCATATAATCCAATTTGGCGATTCCTTTGCTTTTTAAGAACGGAACGATACGGTAATTTCCCACCTTCTTTTGGTCCGTACTGCCACCATCCACCAAAAAATTCATGCCATTTTTGATCTGTAAATAAATACCGTCTCCCTGCCCGACATCCAGAAAAGTAACCTCCAGTTTGGTCTTTGGCATAGGAAACAACAAAAGGATAACCGCACACGCCCAAATGACCAAGGTAGATTTTCCATGTGTGCGAACCAAACCATAGAACACTGTGGTAACAAGGATCAGATAATACAGCATAATCTGCCACCAAACAGGCTTTCCAAGGATCACGACAGAACCCGGTAATTTCATAAAAAATGCTGTAACGCCATCATAAAACCGAATAATTACATAGGCCCCGCCAAAGAGGATCGTTGACGCTGTCGGACAAAATAGTCCCACCAGGCACGCAGCTCCACTTAATGTCAGCAAAAATGATAAAACAGCACATACAATCAAATTCAAAAAGATGCCATATACCGGGAGTTCATAATAAAACAATAACAATAGCGGAACGGTTGTAAGCTGTACACAGACACTGACCTGCAGACATTGGCTGATCTTTTCTTTTATCTCGATCAAATACGACAAACACTGCCCAGCCCCTTTTCCCTCTTGTGCTCTTCTCTTTAGCCTGCGTCTCCTTCTTTGCTGCGTGGCATCTCCATAAAGACATTCCCGTAGGATCGGTGTAAAGATTCCGATCCCCAAAACAGCTCCATAGGACAAAAGAAAGCTGCAAGAATACATCGCATATGGTTTCTGGAATAAAATAATGCATGCACTCACAGCTAACGCCGTCGGAAGATCATAACTTTTGTGCAGCAGATCCGCAAGCAAATAAAGCACCATCATGACGGTTGCCCTGCTGGTAGATACTCCCAATCCGGTCATAAATCCATAAAACATCAAAAAGGATATCGTGACCGGGATCGCTGCGAAACGCTTCACATGACACGCTAATAAAAAACGATAAAGCGCCATACATAAGATAGAAATATGTAACCCACTGATTGCTAGCAAATGTCCGATCCCATTTGCCTGATAGATTTTTTTGAGATCGTTAGACAGTTCCGTCCGCTCGCCTAACAACATCGCCTTAATAAGTCCTGCCTCCCTTTCGGGAAGGCCGTTGTCGATCACTTTCCGAAAACGCTGCCTCATCCGATACGCTGTTGCCTGTAAAGGAGCTGTATAATCTGACAGCAACTGCCCTTCGGACGCATACAACTGATAATAAAAATCCTGTTCACGGTAATATGCCCGCATATCAAACTGCCCCGGATTCGACGCTTCTTCAAAGCCTGCCAGCGTGCCGGACAAACACACGACATTTCCGGGCAGCCATCCTGTCTCTTTGTCATAATAGACGATCATTTTATGAAATGTTCTATCACGCTGTCCCAAAATACGGACACGAACATTTTTTAGATAAAGACGCTGTGATTTCTCTGTGTTTTCCTGTTGATAAAAAGTCCCACGGACTTCTGCCTGTACATCGTTATCCGATAACAATGTATCATAGGGATATTTTTTTTGATAGTCCGTCTGCCGTTCTATCATTTGCGCCGCACATAACAGCGCAACAAAAACCATGCAAAGCCATACACATGGTCTGCGAATCGATAATGCCCCCTTTTTCTATTACAAAACCGACCTTTATTCTACGATATCTAAGTTTCTGGAAAATACTTCGCCAAAACGAAGTGTATCATTGTACAAAAGAACCTGTTCGCCATCGATACTAAATTGTACCTTGTTGACTTCCGGCAGTTCGATCAAGGTATCTACAACCGAATACACGGCAACCTGCGCAGTGATCCCCTCTCGTTTATTCAAAAATTCTTCTGAAAAATCTACATAACAGGTGTGATCTTTTATGGACACTTTATTCAGTGTTACATTTTTCGGGATCGTTGCCTGCAAATGCTGATCGGATGCACCATCGATCGTATTCGGGCCCTTCATAAGCTGTTCAATGACTAACTGTTCCAATGGAATGGTCGCATCATAAGTGATCTCTACCGGCACTTCCACCAGAGTATCGCCCTTTTCTGATGCAAAATACATATTCACGGTAGCCTTTTGCTGGTAGACAGACTCGCCACCGGTATTATCAATAAAAGTATCCGCTGTCATAAAACCGATCGTCTCCAGATTGGAATCCGTCAATGGCTGTCCTGCAACATAAAATTGCACCGCTT
>JALEPA010000019.1 GCA_022766515.1 Lachnospiraceae bacterium
GACTTTCCTTCAAGGATGCAGCACTGATCTTAACCATCTTAGCTGTCTCGTGAAGTGTTGGAATGTCAGGAGCGCCACAATATCCCATACCAGAACGAATACCACCGATCAACTGGAATACAGTATCTTCTACCGTACCCTTGTATGCAACACGACCTTCTACACCTTCCGGTACTAACTTCTTAGCATCTGTCTGGAAATAGCGGTCCTTGCTGCCGTTCTCCATTGCAGCGATAGATCCCATACCACGATATACTTTATATTTACGACCCTGGAACAATTCAAAAGTTCCCGGACTCTCATCACAACCTGCGAAGATACTTCCCATCATACATACATTAGCACCTGCTGCTAATGCTTTTGTCATATCTCCTGAGAACTTGATACCACCATCTGCAATGATTGGCACGCCATACTCTTTAGCAACGCTGTAAGCATCCATGATCGCTGTCATCTGCGGAACACCGATACCGGCTACGATACGAGTTGTACAAATAGATCCCGGTCCAATACCGATCTTAACACAATCAGCACCAGCTTCGATCAGGGCTCTCGTACCCTCTGCTGTCGCTACATTTCCTGCAATGATCTGAAGATCCGGATATGCCTCGCGGATCATCTTTACGCAGCGAAGTACATTTGCACTATGTCCGTGTGCGGAATCCAATACGATACAGTCAACATTCTTTTCTACCAATGCAGCTACACGCTCCAGCACATTTGCTGTAATTCCTACTGCAGCACCGCAAAGGAGACGGCCCTGTGCATCTTTTGCAGCCAATGGATATTTGATCTGTTTCTCAATATCTTTAATGGTGATCAATCCTGTCAGATTGCCTTCGTCATCAACCAATGGTAATTTCTCTTTACGAGAGCTGGCAAGGATCTTTTTTGCCTCTTCCAAAGTAATGCCCTGCTTTGCGGTAACCAATCCCTCGGAAGTCATAGACTCTTTGATCTTCTTAGAAAAATCTGTCTCGAATTTCAAGTCACGGTTGGTCATGATACCAACTAATTTCTTTCCTTCTGTAATTGGTACACCGGAGATGCGGAATTTCGCCATCAAACGATCTGCATCCTCCAATGTATGCTCCGGAGATAAGTAAAATGGGTCGGTGATAACACCATTCTCAGAACGCTTTACTTTATCAACCTCGTCAGCCTGTGCCTCGATCGACATGTTCTTATGAATAATTCCAATACCACCCTGTCTCGCCATTGCGATTGCCATGCGATACTCTGTAACCGTATCCATACCTGCACTCATCATTGGAATGTTCAGCTGGATCTTCTTTGTCAGATTGGTCTTCAGAGAAATCTGATTTGGGATTACCTCAGAATATTGTGGAACCAATAATACATCGTCAAAGGTAATGCCTTCACCAATAATTGTACCCATTTTTAATTTCCTCCTTTTATGTAATTGTTTTTTCTGTAAAATATTTTGAAAAGTATACGCCATTCCCTATCGTTTGTCAACTCTGAATTTTGCTTCTTGCTTTTGCTTTCATGTTCTCAAGAAGCGTTTCATCCGGAGTAAAACGGATCCGTATACTTTTTCCTTCTTCACCTCTGAACACAGCAATATAATGCTGGTCATTCTCATAACCGGAAGAACAATCACTCAACGGCAGATTCTGATAAGAATCTAATGCATGAGAATGTTCCGGGGCTACAACATCTACTTTTTCAAGATCGATCTTTTGCATCGTTTTTCGCTGTTCTCCGCCAACGATCATGTCAAAATCAATCTGTCCATCTACAAAAATGTATTCAAATGCCGTCTGCTTTTTGGGCAGCAGTACAAGCATCAATGCATCTGCGATCACAACACCGAATAAAAGCAATGCGCTTCGTAATATAAAAAGATCAACGATCGGTAACACAATACATAATATGATCATAATGGTTCTCTTTCGTCTACGATCCTGCGGCATTTTCGCATCCAAATAGGTTTCCGAATATAATGGTTCCATACTTTTTATCCCTTTCTGTGATTCTACCACAAACATTGCGGAAGCAATTCCTAGTGGCACAACACGATACTGTGAGCATTTCTTCGTTCCCATGAAAATGGTAGACCAATTTTCTCACTCGCATTTTACTATTGTAACAAATAAATGATTTCCCCACAAGGGGGTACGATACTGTTTCTTGTATTTCTTGAAGAACAAACAGTTTCCTATATAGAAAAAGAACAGGAAGAGCCACAGTCTATGGCTCCCCCTGTATAGGATAATCATTTCAACGAATAGATTACATCATACCCATTCCGCCTGCACCGGCTGCCGGCATTGCAGGTGTATCTTCTTTGATCGTTGATACTACGGATTCGGTTGTCAATAAAGTAGAAGCAACGCTTGTTGCATTCTGCAAAGCACTTCTTGTTACCTTAGCAGGATCGACAACGCCATCTTTTACCATATCAGCATATTCTTCGGTCAAGAAGTTAAAACCAATACCAGGCTCTGATTCACGCACCTTGTTGATGATCACAGCGCCTTCCAATCCAGCGTTGTAAGCGATCGTTGCCATAGGAGCTTCCAGTGCCTTTAAGATAATGTTGACACCTGTCTTCTCATCGCCTTCCAGTCCGGCTGCCAACTCAGCAACTTTCTTAGAAGCATGAATATAAGCAGATCCACCACCGGAAATGATTCCTTCTTCAACAGCAGCTCTTGTTGCAGCCAACGCATCTTCCATACGAAGTTTTGCTTCCTGCATCTCTGTCTCTGTAGCTGCTCCAACGCGGACAACTGCTACGCCGCCTGCCAATTTTGCAAGTCTTTCCTGTAATTTCTCTCTATCAAATTCAGATGTTGTCTCTTCAATCTGTGCACGGATCTGAGATACTCTTGCCTCAATGGCTGCCTTATCGCCCTCGCCATCTACGATGACTGTGTTCTCTTTCTGTACCTTTACAGATTTTGCACGACCACACTGTGCCAATGTTGTTTCTTTAAGATCCAATCCGACTTCTTCTGAGATCACCGTACCACCTGTCAGGATCGCGATATCCTCTAACATTGCTTTTCTACGATCTCCATAACCAGGAGCCTTAACAGCTACAACATTCAATGTACCACGCAAACGGTTCAGAACTAATGTTGTCAATGCCTCGCCTTCTACATCTTCAGCGATGATCAAAAGCTTTGCACCGGCCTGCATAGATTCCTCTAACAATGGAAGGATATCCTGAATGTTAGAAATCTTCTTGTCAGTGATCAAAATATATGGATTGTCTAAGTTTGCTTCCATTTTATCCATGTCGGTTGCCATGTAAGCAGATACATAACCGCGATCAAACTGCATACCTTCTACAAGGTCTAACTCAGTCTTCATCGTCTTAGACTCTTCAATCGTGATAACACCATCATTGGAAACTTTCTCCATTGCATCGGCTACCATTTCACCAACGGCATCATCGCCTGCAGAAATTGCTGCAACTCTGGCGATCTGATCTTTTCCTGTTACCTTAGAACTCATCTCTGCGATCGCATCTACGGCAGCGTCACATGCTTTTTTCATTCCCTTACGAAGGATGATTGGATTTGCTCCTGCAGCCAGGTTCTTCATTCCTTCATTTACCATTGCCTGTGCCAATACAGTAGCTGTTGTAGTACCATCACCTGCTACATCGTTGGTCTTTGTTGCAACTTCCTTGACAAGCTGTGCGCCCATGTTCTCAAAACCGTCTTCCAACTCAATATCCTTTGCGATCGTAACACCATCGTTTGTGATCAATGGAGCACCGAAAGATTTATCCAATACGACATTTCTTCCTTTTGGTCCCAATGTCACCTTTACGGTATTTGCCAATTTATCTACACCAGCCTCTAATGCTGCTCTCGCATCTGCGCCAAATTTAATTTCTTTTGCCATGATCTCTTCCTCCAATTTCAATCTTTTTTTGTGACTTTATATGCCTTAGTCTACTACCTTTGCCACAATATCGTTCTGACGAACAACAATATATTCCTCGCCGTCTAATTTTACTTCTGTTCCTGCATACTTGGAATAGATAACCTTGTCGCCAACAGCAACCTGCATAACGACTTCCTTGCCATCTACAACTCCGCCCGGACCTACGGCAATGATCTCTGCCTGCTGTGGTTTCTCCTGTGCGTTACCCGGAAGGACAATTCCTGATTTTGTTGTCTCTTCTGCTTCTAACTGCTTTAATACAACTCTGTCTCCCAATGGTGCTAACTTCATACTACTCATTCCTCCATTCTTGCTGGCTATCTTTCTATAGCCGTTTATTTTCGTTTTTTTACTTTACCATAACACTACAAACGATGTTAAGTTCTTGTTAGCACTCATTTCCTTTGAGTGCTAACCATATGCATAATATATTTCATTTAAGTATGATATGCAATAATGAGTGTTTCCATATTTTTCCGTTTATTTATATATATACTCTTTTATTCTCTTTTATTCTCTCTCATTCTCACTTTTTATATTTTCTCTTTTCAATCTACCCCATATCCTGTATGATATTAGATAGAGACTATGGTATTTACCATATAAGAATAGAAACCATGCAAAAACACAAGATAGAAAGGGAGGTTTCCTTTGAAAGAACAATTATTTACCATTCCGGTAAACGACGCTTTTCGTACAGACTGTGAATGTCCTGTATGTAAATTATATGAAGATTTAGAAAAAGAATCCATTGAATTTGTAATGGGTCCCAGTTATATGGAAGACGATATTCGGATGGAAACAGATGAAATCGGCTTTTGCAGCCACCATGTTCAAAAAATGTATCATTACCAGAATCGCCTCGGACTGGCTTTGATGCTGCATACCCATATGAAACGCACAAATGAGCGCATCGAATTGTTGGCAAAACAGGGCGCTGCTTCCCAAAAGGGATTATTTCATAAAAATACCAGTGATGCCTTGGCAGATTATTTGGAAAAGTTAGAACATTCCTGTTATGTCTGCAACCGCATGAACCGGATCTTCGATCGTTATATTGAAACAGTTTTATACTGCTATGAAAAAGATGACAGCTTTCGAGATACCTTCCAGCAGGGAAAAGGATTTTGTACACACCACTATGCAATGTTACGCAGTGCTGCCTGCAAGAAGTGGTCCGGCAGCAAATTAGATCGTTTTATTGCCGATCTGGATCGTCTGTATCTGGATAATATGAAACGCGTAACGGATGATCTGGAATGGTTCACCGACAAGTTTGACTACCGTAATGAAAATGCCCCTTGGAAAAATTCCAAAGATGCCCTTCCAAGAAGCATTATCAAAACAGATCATACCTTCGTAGAATAATCAATTGAGGCAAGTAACACCATTCAAAAAGAGACATTCCTGTACAGTGTTCATCATACAGAAATGTCTCTTTGTTTACTTTGTAGTAAATTGCTTGCAGTTAGGAAACTGCTCATAATGTGGTGATACACCACCAAGAATTGCTTTTGCAATTCTTGTAAAGCAAAGCGCTGGCTTTGCTTTTTTTTATGGAATAGGAAATTGCTCATAGTGTAGCAATGCACCACCAAGAATTGCTTTAGCAATTCTTGTAGAGCAAAACGCTGGTTTTGCTCTTTTTTACGCATGCTTCGCTTTTGCGATACGCTCTTTGTCTTTCTCTAACAGTTCCTTAAGATCTCTCGCTTTGTTTTTGATTCTCTCATTAGCACCACGACTCGTCAGTACTCTGGAGATCCAACGGCTGGACTCATCGAACAATCCTACTCTTCTACACAAGTCTGCGATCAGATAAGTCATTGTGATCTCATCCATGCCACACATTGGAAATGACTCCTTAGAATACGCTGCCTTAAATCCTTCGCAGGCATTTTTCAAAAGTTCCAATTCCTGTTTCTTCAACTCGCGCAACTCTGATGAATAGTCTTTGCTGTCTTTCGACAGGTGTTCTGCCTTACCACGATACAGCCATGCCATTTTCAAACAGGTATATGCCTTTTCGCTCGTCTTCGCCTTTTTGACAACTGCATTTGCCAAGGCAAGCTGATGTCGCATGATTGCTTCATCATAGCTGTATGTGCTGCTGGTCGTGTCAATCCCCTTAAAGTTACTGGATATGTTTTCGCGTATCATTTTAGCCTGTGCCGGTAACATAAACTTAAAGAATCGGCTCAGCGCAGCATAACCGCAATGAGGGCATACCAACGCATCATACTTCAAAGAATCCACCAACTGATATTTTGGACGCAGATCGGTATCTGCCGATAACAGCTTTACTTTTCCGGTACGCACCATCTTAGAGTGGAACTCTTTGTCACAGACCGGACAGGTAAACGATTTGTCAAATAACAGATCCTGCTCTTCCACTTTAGGAGCAGATACCGCTCCGTCTTTGCCATTTTGTGACTGTTGCTTGGTCTCCTCTTCAAACACATCCATGTTTTCTAATTTCCCCAAACCAAATTTTTCAAGGCCTGAAAATAACCCCATATTGATTCCTCCTTATTTTGGACGATAGGAACTTTTAAGTGAAACAATGCGGTTAAATACCAAATGATCCTCTGTGGAATCTTTAGAATCCACACAAAAGTATCCATGACGAACGAACTGAAAGCTATCCATTGGCTTTGCTTCTGCCAATGCAGGCTCAACATAACACTCCGGCAAAATTGTCAGAGAATTAGGGTTCACATTTATGGTTCCGTCCTCATTATAAACACCTTTTTCTTCATCCACTATATTTTCGTATAAACGAACTTCCACTTTCTCTGCTGTATCAGCGCATACCCAATGAATGGTTCCTTTGACTTTACGACCGGTAAATCCGGATCCGCTCTTTGTCTCCGGATCGTAGGTACAATGTACTTCTGTTACCTTACCGTCTTCATCTGTCACATAATCGGTGCATGTCACAAAATATGCGTTCATCAGGCGAACTTCATTACCAGGATAGAGGCGGAAATATTTTCTAGGAGGCTCGATCATAAAGTCTTCTCTGTCAATATATAACTCTCTGCCAAATGGAACTTTTCTCGTTCCCATTTCTTCATTTTCCTGGTTGTTGGAGACATCAAGATACTCAATCTCATTCTCCGGATAATTCGTGATCACCAGCTTGATCGGATCTAACACTGCCATCATACGAGGGCGCTTCATCTTG